>NZ_JBTVYK010000043.1:0-58872 GCF_054788135.1 Streptomyces sp. O3 | reverse complement strand
GAGCTGGGCTTCACGGAGATCGCGCTCCACTGGCCGATCCCCGACTCGGACTTCGCGGCCGACCAGACCGTCTTCGAGCGCATCGCGACGGAGGGCCTGGGGCAGCTCGGCTGAGCCGCGCGGCCCGCGCTCAGCTCAGCGCGCTGAGCTTGCGCCACTCGTCGAAGGTCAGGTTCCAGTCGCCGAACCCGTTGCCGGTCGCGACGGTCGCCCTGGTCGACCCCTTGACGGTGATCAGGTCGCCGGGGACGGACCGGTCGTAGAACCACTTGCCGTCGGCCTCGGTCATGCCCACGCAGCCGTGGCTCATGTTGACCTTGCCGAAGTACCCCTTGCCCTCGTTCCAGGGAGCCGCGTGCGCGTACGTGCCCGAGGTCGTCATGTGGACCGTCCACGGCACCTGCTTGTCGTACTGCTCGCCCTCGGCGGTGATGCCGACCGACTGGGACGTCATCCGGACCATCGGCTTCTTGCCGAGGACGACCATGGTGCCGTTCCAGGTCGGGTAGGCGGGCTTGCCGCCGGATATGGGGATGTCCCGGATCTTCTTGCCGTCCTCGGTGACCGTCATCGTGTGCCGGGTGAGGTCCACCTCGGATATCCGGGCGGTCCCCGTGGTGAAGGCAGTGCTGACGTCCCGGCGCAGATAGCGGCCGTCGCCGGTGTGCACACCGCTGAGCCTGGCCCGCATCGTGACCTTGGTGCCCTTGGCCCAGTAGTCGCGGGGCCGCCAGTCCACGCGCTCGACGCCGGTGAGCGGATCACGGGTCCAGCCCCAGGAGCCTTCGACCTTCGGCTCGGTGGTGATCGACAGGCGGCGCTCGACCGCCGCCTTGTCCTTGACGGGGGTGTCGAAGGCGAGGGACACCGGCTGCCCGACGCCGACCACCGCCCCGCGCGACGGCGTGACGGTCACGCCGTTGACCCGCGCGGCGGCACGCGTACGGAACTCCTTGCGGGTTCGCGTCGTGGCGCCGGCCGCGTTGGCGGCGACCGCCTCGACGACATAGCGGGTGCCGGGGGTCATGGTGCGGTCGGACTGCCAGGTCCGTTTGCCCTCGCCCCAGGTGCCGGTCACCGTGACTCCCTCGCCGCCGTCGGGGCGGACCTCGACGGACGTCAGCGTTCCATGGGCGGCCTGGACCTTCACCGTACGGTCGGTCGCCACCGGGTCGGTCACGGTGTCGAACGGCGAGATCGTGATGCGCGCGGCATGAGCCGGAGCAGTGGGCGCCACGCTGCTGGAGCTGGCGTGGGGGCCCGCCTTCCGTACGTCCCGCGCGTCGTCCTGCGGGCCGGGGGTCTGGCACGCGGCCAGCAGGACGACGCCCAGCGTCGTCGCGGACAGGGCGTGCAGGACACGCCCCGAGCTCTTGATAATCACTGGTTTCCCTACGAGGAGTCAGAGGCCCGGAGAGAGCGGAGGAGCCTGGGGAATCGGCGGTACGGGGACGCGGTCAGCGGTAGAGCTTGTTCACCGCGGTGCGCGTGGTCGCCTTGAAGTCCTTCAGCGGGGCGTCCTTGAGGTCACCCATCTGCCCCCACTGGACGAGCGTGACGGTCCGTCCGTCGCGGCCCACCGAGAGGAGGTGAATGTCCGTGGCGCCGACCTCGGGGTAGGCGAGGTCCAGGCTGTAGACGTACGCGCCCTCTTCCGCCCGCACCTTGCCGTGGAAGCGGCTTTCCGCGTCCAGGTAGGGGTACTCCCGCTCGGTGTAGTCGCCGCAGCCGGCGAGCGCCCGGCGCAGCGTGCCCAGGAGTTCGGCGGCCTCGGATTCGGTCGCGGCGACCGTGGTGATCTGCTCGGCGCCCGTGTCCAGTTCGGTGCGGAAGGTGCGGTGCCGGGTGCCGTCGGACGGGAAGACGTCAGGAGCGCAGGGCACTCCGTACTCCGGCAGCCCGTCGGCGACCGGGTCGGCCGTCCACGGGGTGTACGAGGGCGGCATCTCCTCCGCGGCGAGGAACGCGGGGTCCGGTGTCTCGGTGGCCGTGGCGGACGCGCTGAGGGGGACGGCGACCAGGGCGAGGCTGGCGGCGGCGGTCAGTGCTGTGCGGAGCGTGTTCATGCGACATCCCTCGATAGGTGTGCGGCAGGTAGGACGCTCATCAGCCTCGGCAGAGGCGGCAGTCGGCACAATGGGCAGGCCGTCATCTGACAAGGTGGAACCATTCCACCCCCTCTGACGTGGACATATATGGGTGGGATGGAACGTGATCCGGGACGGCGACAAGGCGGGGACAGAGCGGATGACCAAGGCGAGAGGCGCGGCGGTCGAGGAGTTCGCCGCGGAGGTGCGGGCGCTCAAGGAGCGCTCCGGCCGCAGTTACGAGTCCCTCGCGCGACGGCTGAACGTCAGCGCGTCGACGCTGTACCGCTACTGCTCCGGCGAGGCAGTACCAGCCGAGTTCACTCCCGTCGAACAGCTGGCGCGGCTGTGCGGAGTCTCGGCGGATGAGCGGCTGCGCCTCCAGCGGCTGTGGATTCTCGCGGACGCGGCCCGACGGCCAGCGACGGCCGCGAGTGCGCGTACGCCCGCGGGTGCGGGTAAGGACTCCGTCGCGTCGGAACAGCCTCGGCAGACCGAGGCGTTTCACGTGAAACAGACCCCGCAACCAGATCCTGGGCCATCGGAGTTCCTGTCGCCGGAGTCACAGCCGCCGTCGCCGGACCCCGCCGCGCAGGAACCGGCGCCGGTTCCGGACGGCCCGTCCCCCAAGCCCCGCATACACCGCCGCTGGGCCCTGCTCGGCGCGGCCGCCGCCGTCGTCGCGCTCGCCGGGGCGGGAGTCGGCGCCTTGGCGGTCTCCGGCTCACCCTCCAGCGCCGCCCCCGAGTCACCCTCCAGTTCTGGCCCTGATGCGATCTCCCGTACCAGCCCCGGTTCCGGAGGCGGCTCGGCCGGGGACCGGGAGAGGTCCCTCGCCGCTGCCGAAGCACCGTTCGCCTGGAGCGTGCGAACCGAGCTCGCGCCAGACGGATGCGGCCACTACTACCTGGCTGACCGCACCCCAAAGGACGTACCCCCGCCGCCGCTGCCCCAGGACGCCGCCCCCTGGATAGCGTCCCTGGACGCGGTGAGCGGAGGCCTGACCGAGGTCCATATCACCTTCCAGGGCGCGTCCGAGAAGTCCGTGGTGCTCGAAGCGCTGCGGGTACGGGTCACTGACCGTGCGGAGCCCCTGAAGTGGAACGTCTTCCGCACGACTGGCGGCTGTGGCGGAGCCTTCAGCCCCCGCCTCCTGTCCGTGGACCTCGATCAGCCCCGCCCCCGAGTCCGGCCGGTCGGCGGATTCGACGGCGAGCAGGAACGGGAGATTCCCCCGGTCTCGTTCCCGTACAAGGTGAGCTCCACAGAACCCGAAGAACTGATCGTGCGCGCGGAAACGACCGACTGCGACTGCCAGTGGAGCCTGGAACTGGAGTGGAGCAGCCAGGGCCGCTCGGGCACGGTCAAGATCAACGATGAGAACGGGCGGCCGTTCCGCACCAGCGGCATGGAGGGACGGCCGCAGTTCGGCTACGACGACCAGGGCCGTCGCTGGGCTGACTACGGCAGCGTCCTCCGGTGAAAGGCGAACACCGCCGGGCATATGCGGCACCATAGGGAAGTGACTGAACCGAGCCGCCGTCCCAGGCGCCACCAGGCCCCCGCCAGTCCGACCCGGCTGATCGCCACGGACCTGGACGGCACCCTTCTGCGCGATGACAAGTCGGTGTCCGCCCGGACCGTCGCCGCGCTCGCCGCCGCCGAGGAGGCGGGCGTCGAGGTCTTCTTCGTCACCGGGCGACCGGCCCGCTGGATGGACGTCGTCAGCGACCACGTGCACGGCCACGGCCTGGCGATCTGCGGCAACGGCGCGGCCGTCGTCGATCTGCACGGCGGCCCCGGCACGCACCGCTTCGTCAAGCTCCGTCCCCTGGAGCGGGCGGCCGCGCTCGGCGTCGTCGACATCCTGCGCACCGCCGCCCCCGGCGTCTCGTTCGCGATCGAGCGCACCGGCGGCATACACCACGAGCTCGCCTACCCGCCGCTGTACCTCGACCCCGCCGTGACCATCGCCCCGGCCGAGAAGCTGCTGTCGGAGCACTCCGACGTCGCCGATCAGCCGGTGCTCAAGATCCTCGCCCACCACACCGAACTGTCCCCGGACGCGTTCCTCGCCCTGGCCCGCACCGCCGTCGGCGACCGCGCGTCGGTCACCCGCTCCAGCCTGACGGCGCTGCTGGAGATCAGCGCCCCCGGCGTCTCCAAGGCCAGCACCCTCGCGCTGTGCTGTGCCGAACGCGGCATCGCCCCGGAGCAGGTCGTGGCCTTCGGCGACATGCCGAACGACGTGGAGATGCTGGCCTGGGCCGGCACCTCGTACGCCATGGGCAACGCCCACGAGGATGTGATCGCCGCCGCCTCCGGCAGAACCGTCGCCAACAACGAGGACGGTGTCGCGGTGATCATCGAGCGGATTCTCCAGCGGCGCTGAGCCGAACCCCAGGAAAGCCCACCGGGGGGACTCAGAGCTTGACGCCCCGCTCCGCAAGCCACTTCCGAGGGTCGACCCCCGACCCCAGCTGTGGAGTGAGCCGCACCTCGAAGTGCAGGTGCGGCCCGGTCGAGTTGCCGGTCGTGCCCGCCTGTCCGACCCACTGCCCCGCACGCACCCGGTCCCCCTGGTCGACCGTGACCGCCGCCAGATGCGCGTACTGCGAGTAGTAGCCGCCGGAGTGCTTCACGACGACCTCCATCCCGAAGCCCGCACCGCACTTCACCCGCACCACCCGACCCGCGCCGATCGACCGCACCGGCGTGCCGATGTCCACCGCGAAGTCCTGCCCGGTGTGCCGGTTCGCCCATCGCTGCCCGGTGCCGCCGAAGCCCGCCGACAGCTCGTATGTCTCCACCGGCGCGACCCACTTGCGCCCGGTGACCGGCGGCGGCTGGTCCAGGCGTACGGCGCCACGGCAGTGGCCCGCCGTCACCTGGCGGTCCGCCTCGCTCTGCAGGGTCCACTGCGCCTCGTCCAGCTTCTTCTCGATCCCCCGCTTCAGCCCGGCCAGCCGCGCCGTGCGTTTCTCCAGCGCGCGCCAGGCCGCCCGCGCCCGCCGCTCATCGGCGTCCAGGCGGCGCACGGCCCGCTGGGTCCTGGCGATCGCGTGGTTGACGGTCAGATCCGCCTGCCAGGCGACCCGCTGACCACGCACCAGGTCGTCGGGATCCTTGGCCAGGAGGAGTTGGGCCGTGTACGGGATGCCGCCGCCGGAGCGGTACTGGGCGCGGGCGATCCGCCCGAGGTCGGCCCGCAGCATCCGTACCTCGTTCCGCTGGCGGTCGAGCAGCCGTCGCAGCCGCTTGGCGTCGGCACGCTGCCGCTCGGCGGCCCGGCGGCCCTTCTCGTACTCCCGCGCCGCCTTCGCCGCCTCGTCGTACAGCCGCGCCACCTTCGCGCTGGTGTCGGACTCCTGGGCGGCCGGGCCCGATGCGTCGGCGGCCACGGCGGGCGCGGTGAGAGCGCCCAACAGGGCGAGCACCGGGGCGAAGAGCCGGCGGCGGCTCGGGCGACGGAGGTGACGGGAGCGGTGGCAGTGACGCATTTACGGATCGTCACCCGGCCCTGCCGACAGCGCCCGTGCGAAGGGGGCAACGGGGTGACCCATGCCCCGTACGGGCCAGGCCCACTGAGCCGAACAGATCAGAGCGGCGCCTGCCACACCAGCGTCGTCCCGCCGCCGCCCGCGCCGATGCCCGGTCCGTACCAGCTGTCCCCGCCCAGCGATTCGGCCCGGCGTCTGAGGTTCCTCAGGCCGCTGCGCCGACCGCCCTCCGGGATGCCGACGCCGTCGTCGGCGACCGTGAGCCGTACCCCCTGCCTCCCGTCCGCGAGCTCGACGCCCGCGTCGACGACGACCTCGATCCGCGAGGCCCGCGCGTGCCGGAAGGCGTTGGACAACGCCTCGCGCAGCGCCGCGATCAGGTTCTTGCCGGTCAGCTCGCCGACCAGACTGTCCACCGGTCCGAGAAAGCGGTACGCGGGCGGGAAACCCAGCGGCACGGCCGCCATGTTGATCTCTCGCAGCACTCGGGTACGCAGCCCGGACGGCGCCTCGGCGGGGCCTTGCTGCAGCGCGAAGATCGCGGTACGGATCTCCTGGATCGTCACATCCAGCTCGTCGACCGCCTTGCTGACGCCGTCCCGTACCTCGGGGACGACCGCCCTGCGCTGCGCGCTCTCCAGCATCATCCCGGTGGCGAACAGCCGCTGCACGACCAGGTCATGGAGGTCTCGGGCGATCCGGTCGCGGTCCTCGAAGACGGCGAGCCGCTCCCGGTCGCGCTGCGCCTCGGCCATCATCAGCGCCAGCGCGGCCTGCGCGGCGAACTGGGTGGCGAGGTTCTTCTCGGCCTCGCTGAACGGCCTCGCGCCGGGCAGTCGCGGTGTGACGAGCGCGCCGAGCACCCGCCCGTCGCTCCGCAGGGGCAGCATCATGCACGGCCCGAACTCCCAGGCCAGCCCGCTGACCAGACGGACACCCGGAGACGGATCGTCCACGAAGACCGGCTCGCCCGCGAGCAGCTCGTCCACCATGGACGAGTCCGGGGGGATCACCGCGCCCAGCGCGCCCGACGGAGCGCCCACGGCGTCCGTGGCGACCGCGGCGATCTCCAGGCCGCCCTCGTCGGCGGGCAGCAACACCAGACCCACCGCGGAGTCGGCCAGTCTGCGGGCCTGTTCGGCGACGACGGACAGGGCCTCGTCGGCGTCGGCGCCCGCCAGCAGCGCGGTGGTCACGGCCACCGAGCCGTCGATCCACCGCTCGCTCTGCCGGGTGATCTCGTACAGCCGCGCGTTGCCGATCTGGATCCCGGCCTCGGTCGCGAGCACCTTCACCATGTGCAGGTCGTAGGCGGTGAATCCGCCGGGCTCCCGCTTCTCGGTCAGATAGAGGTTGCCGAACACCTCGTCGCCGACCCGGATCGGGACGCCGAGGAAGGTGCGCATCGGGGGATGGTGCGGCGGGAAGCCGACCGCCCGCGGATCGGCGGCGAGATCGTCCAGCAGCAGCGGGACCGGGTCCTTGATGAGGGCGCCGAGCACCCCGCTGCGCCCGTCCGGCAGGGTGCCGATCCGCTCGCGCAGCCCTGGTGCGATGCCGTAGGTGACGAAGTCGGCCAGGCCGTCGCCCGCTTCGTTGATAACGCCGATCGCGGCGTACCGTGCGCCGGTGAGAGCGGCCGCGGTCTCGACGATGCGGTCCAGGATCGAGTGCAGCCGCAGTCCGCTGCCGACCGAGACCATCGCCTCGAGCAGCTGTGGCAGCCGCGCGGCCAGTTCCTCGGGGAGCGCCCGCAGGCTCCGGGCCGCCTGCTCGACGGCGTACGAGCCGGTCACCTCACGGGCCGGGAAGGGAGGCGGCTGGCCGGGAGCGGCTGGATCGGACATGACCTGAGCCTAATTAGTCCGCTTATGAGGGGAAAGCCGACTTCGCCCGCTCTCCGCGCGTACGCCTCCCCCGCACGCCTCCGCTCCGGCCCGCCTCCGCTACCGTGCCTCCGCTGACGCGCCTCCGCTCTGACGTGTCTACGGCTCGGCGCGCTACGAGCGCCGTACGGCGAGCGGTTCGGTCTCCCGCTCGCGCTCCCGCATCCGCCTCAGCGGCCCGTCCACGGCGGCCAGTTCCTCGTACCGGCCGCGCTGCACCACCCGGCCCTCGTCCAGGACCAGCACCTCGTCCACGGCCTCCACTCCGGCGAGCCGATGGGTGATCAGCAGAGTCGTCCGGCCCTCGGTCGCGGCCAGCAGGTCGGCGGTCAGCGCGTCGGCCGTCGCCAGGTCGAGGTGCTCGGCCGGTTCGTCCAGGATCAGTACGGGGAAGTCGGCGAGCAGCGCGCGGGCCAGCGCGAGCCGCTGCCGCTGCCCGCCGGAGAGCCTGGCGCCGTGCTCGCCCACCAGCGTGTCAAGGCCGTCGGGCAGCGACTCGGCCCAGTCCAGGAGCCGGGCCCGGCGCAGCGCGTCATGCAGTTCACCGTCGGTCGCGGTGGGCCGCGCCAGCCGCAGGTTCTCGCGTACGGAGCTGTCGAAGAGGTGCGCGTCCTGGGCGCACAGGCCGACCAGGCGACGTACGTCGTCCCCGTCCAGGCCGGCGGCCGGGACGCCGCCGAGCGTGTAGCCGCCCTGCTCCGCGTCCAGGAAGCGGAGCAGCACCTGGGCGAGCGTGGTCTTGCCGGAACCGCTGGGCCCGACGACCGCGACCCGCTTGCCCGCGGTGAGGGTGAGATCGACTCCCGCGAGCGCCGCGCGGTCCTGGCTCGGGTGCCGGGCGGTCAGGCCGTCCACTCGCAGCGGGAACGGGTCGGCGGGTGCGCTGGCCGGGTGCGCGGGCTCGCGTACGGGTTCCGGCGCGTCCAGTACGTCGTACACGCGCTCCGCGCTCTTGCTGACACGCTGGCGGTACTGAGCGGCCAGCGGCAGCCCGGTCACCGCCTCGAACGCGGCGAGCGGCGTGAGTACGACCACGGCGAGCGCCACGCCGTCCAGCCGCCCCTCGCGTACGCCCTGCACCCCGGCCAGCGCGGCGGCCGCCACGGTCAGTCCGCAGACGAGCGCGGTCAGCCCGGTGCCCAACGCGGTGGCCGCGGCGGCGCGGGAGGCGAGCGAGGTGAGTTCGGCGTCGGCCAGCCTGGTCTTCCTGATCCGTGCGGTGAGGGCTCCGGCGACGGTCAGCTCGGCGGTACCGGTGAGCAGATCGGCCACGCGGGTGGCGAGCACTCCGCGAGCGGGCGCCAGGCGGCGCTCCGTACGGCGGGCCAGCGCACCGCTCAGCGTCGGCACGCCGACCCCGGCGAGCAGCAGCCCCACGGCGAGCAGGGCGCCGGCCTCCGGCAGCAGCCAGGCGGTGAACCCGACCGCGCCGACGCCGACGGCGGCCGCCGCGCCCACCGGCAGCAGCCAGCGCAGCCAGTAGTCCTGAAGCGCGTCCACATCGCCGACGAGCCGGGACAGCAGATCGCCGCGCCGGGCGGTGCGCAGCCCGGCGGGCGCGAGGCGCTCCAGCCTGCGATAGACGGAGACCCGCGTGTCGGCCAGCATCCGCAGCACGGCGTCATGCGTCACCAGGCGTTCCGCGTACCGGAACACGGCCCGCCCGATCCCGAACGCCCGAGTCGCGGTGACCGCGATCATCAGATAGAGCACGGGCGGCTGCTCGGACGCCCGCGAGATCAGCCACCCGGAGGTGGCCATCAGCCCGACGGCGCTCCCCAGCGCGAGGCTCCCGAGCAGCAGCCCGAGTCCCAGCCGTCCCCACCGTTCCCTGGCCATCCGCCGCACCCGGCCGAGCACCCCACGCGTGCGAGCCGCTTGGCCCCCGGAAGGGTCCTCAGCCCTGCCGCCGTCAGCCCTGCCGCCGGGGGGCGCCTCACCGGCGACCACGTCACCGGCGGCCTCCGGGCCCGCGGCGGGGAACGGGTCCCGCGCCACCTCTCCGGTCACCGTCGCCCGGTTCTGGTCGCCAAGGCCCTCCCACACTTCGGCCGCGGGCCTCGCCACGCCCCCGTCGGCAGCGTGCGCCTCGACCCGCACCACCCGGTCGGCGACGGCCAGCAGCGCGGGTCGATGCACCACCAGCAGCACCGTCCGGCCGACGGAGAGCCGCCGGACCGCGTCCACCACCTCCGCCTCGGTCGCCCCGTCCAGCGCGGCCGTCGGCTCGTCCAGCAGCAGCACCGGCCGGTCGGCCAGGAACGCCCGTGCCAGCGCGAGCCGTTGCCGCTGCCCCGCGGACAGCCCTGCGCCGTCCTCACCCAGTACGGTGTCGGCCCCGTCCGGCAGGGCGTCCACAAAGGCCAGCGCCCCCGCGTCCCGCAGCGCGTCGCGCACCGCCGACGCGCTCGCGTCCGGTCGGGCTAGCCGTACGTTCTCCGCGATCGAACCGGCGAACAACTGCGGCCGCTGCGGCACCCACGCGATCCGCGCGCGCCATTCCCGAAGGGACACCGTGGCGAGATCGGTCCCCCCGACGCACACCCGCCCCTCGTCCGGCCGGACGAACCCCAACACCGCGCTCAGCAGCGTCGACTTGCCCGCACCGCTCGGCCCGACCAGCGCCACGGTCTCACCGGGCTCGACCGTGAACGACGCTCCCGAGACGCCCGCCGCCGCCCGTCCGGGGTACCGGACCGTCACCCCCTCCACGCTCAGCGCCCCTTCGGGTACCGGCCCGGACCCGCTCACCGGCACCGGGGTCTCCAGCACCGAGAAGATCTCCTCGGCCGCCGCGAGGCCCTCCGCCGCCGCGTGGAACTGCGCGCCCACCTGCCGCAGCGGCAGATACGCCTCGGGGGCCAGGATCAGCACCACCAGGCCGATATAGAGGTCCATCTCGCCGTGCACCAGCCGCATGCCGATGGTGACCGCCACCAGCGCGACCGAGAGC
Source organism: Streptomyces sp. O3 (assembly GCF_054788135.1). Classification (NCBI taxonomy): domain Bacteria; kingdom Bacillati; phylum Actinomycetota; class Actinomycetes; order Kitasatosporales; family Streptomycetaceae; genus Streptomyces; species Streptomyces sp. O3. The sequence goes on along the minus strand of NZ_JBTVYK010000043.1, from coordinate 48,446 downwards.
GTCGCCAGCAGTTCCAGAGCGAAGGACGACAGGAAGGCGATCCGCAGCGTCCGCAGGGTCGCCCGCCGGTACTCGCCGGTGATCTTCCGGATGGACTCGGCCTGCGCCTTGGCGCGCCCGAACACCTTCAGCGTGGGCAGTCCGGCGACGACATCGAGGAAGTGCCCGGACAGCCGGGACAGCAGCCGCCACTGACGGTCCATCCGGGCCTGGGTCGCCCAGCCGATCAGCACCATGAAGAGCGGAATCAGCGGCAGTGTCCCCACGATGATCGCCGCGGAGACCCAGTCCTCGGTCACGATCCGGGCCAGCACCGCGACCGGCACCACGACCGCGAGGCCCAACTGCGGCAGATAGCGCGCGAAGTAGTCGTCGAGCGCGTCCACCCCCCGCGTGGCCAGCGCGACCAGCGATCCCGTCCGCTGCCCGCTCAGCCAGGACGGGCCGAGTTCCGCGGACCGCTCAAGCAACCGTCCGCGCAGCTCGGACTTGACCGCCGCACTGGCCCGGTAGGCCGCCAGCTCGGTCAGCCAGCCGACGACCGCACGCCCTGCCGCCACGGCGGCCAGCAGCATCAGCGGCGTACTCAACGAGGCGATGTCCAGGCCGTGCTGGAAGCCCCCGACCACCACCTCGGCGATCAGCATCGCCTGGGCCACGACCAGGCCCGCCCCGGCCAGCCCGAGAAGCACCACCGCGATCAGGAAGAAGCGGGTGGCTCGGGCGTACCGGAGCAGGCGCGGGTCGACCGGTTTCACGTGAAACAGCCCCTAGTCAGCGTCGGCTGGTCAGTGCGCATCGGCAGCGATGTGCTGGGTGCCGATGCGCTTACGGAACACCCAGTAGGTCCAGCCCTGATAGAGCAGCACCAGCGGAGTCGCGATGGCCGCGCACCAGGTCATGATCTTCAGGGTGTACGGGCTGGACGAGGCGTTGGTGACCGTGAGGTTCCACTCCTCGTTCAACGAGGATGGCATGACGTTCGGGAAGAGCGTCAGGAACAGCATCGCCACCGCGGCCGCGATCGTGACGCCGGAGAGCGCGAACGACCAGCCCTCGCGTCCCGCCTTGATCGCCCCGATGGCTCCGACCAGCGCCACCGCGGCTACCACCATCGCGACCAGGCTCTTGGCGTTGCCCGTGTCGGCCTGCGTCCACAGCAGGAAGGCCAGCGCCAGCACGGCCGTCGCCAGTCCGAGCCCGAGCGCGAGTCGCCGCGCCCGTACCCGGATCTCGCCGTCGGTCTTGAGCGCCGCGAACACCGTGCCATGGAACGTGAACAGGAAGAGCGTGACCAGCCCGCCCAGGATCGCGTACGGGTTGAGCAGATCCCAGAAGTCGCCGACGTACTCCATGTCCTGGTCGATCTTCACACCGCGCACGATGTTGCCGAAGGCCACGCCCCACAGCACGGCGGGCAGCAGCGAGGTCCAGAAGATCGCGTGTTCCCAGTTGGTCTGCCAGCGTTCCTCGTCGCGCTTGTGCCGGTACTCGAACGCGACGCCGCGGACGATCAGGCAGATCAGGATGAGCAGCAGCGGCAGATAGAAACCGGAGAACAGCGTCGCGTACCACTCGGGGAAGGCGGCGAAGGTCGCGCCGCCCGCCGTGAGCAGCCACACCTCGTTCCCGTCCCAGACCGGTCCGATGGTGTTGATCAGCACGCGCCGCTCGGTGCGGTCGCGGGCCAGCACCTTGGTCAGGACCCCGATCCCGAAGTCAAAGCCCTCCAGGAAGAAATAGCCGGTCCACAGAACGGCGATCAGAACGAACCAGACGTCGTGGAGTTCCATACCTCAGCTCCTCAGCTTCCCAGCTCGTCAGTACGAGAAGGCCATCGGCCGGTCGGCGTCACGGTCGTCACCGCCGATCTTGGTGGGCGGGTTGAGGTCGGCCTCGGTGAGCTCCGGCGGTCCGGCCTTGGCGTACTTGACGATCAACTTGACCTCGATGAAGGCGAGTACCGCGTAGAGCAGGGTGTAGACGGCCATCGACGTGATGACCTCGCCCTGGGAGACGTTGGGGGAGACGGCGGCGGAGGTCTTCATCACGCCGAACACGGCCCAGGGCTGACGTGCCGTCTCGGTGAAGATCCAGCCCCAGGAGTTGGCGATCAGCGGGAAGAGCATGGTCCACAGCGCCAGCAGCCAGTACCACTTGGTGAGTTTCGGGCTGAGTGCCTTGTTCTTGAACAGGACGAGATGGGGTGCCTCGTCCTCGCCGACCCGCAGGGACTGCGGCAGCATGAACTTCTTGCGGGTGAGCCACAGTCCGAGCACACCGATGGCGAGGGACGCCATCCCGAAGCCGATCATCCAGCGGAAGCCCCAGTACGCGACGGGGATTATCGGCCGGTAGTCTCCGGGGCCGTACTGCTCCCGCATCTGCTCGTTGAGCTCGTTGATGCCGGGGACATGCTCGTTGAAGTCGTCGTGGGCGAGGAAGGACAGGAGTCCCGGAATCTCGATCGCGACCTTGTTGTGCCCCTTCTCCACGTCTCCGTACGCGAAGAGCGAGAACGGTGCGGAGTCCTGGCCGTCCCAGAGCGCCTCGGCCGCGGCCATCTTCATCGGCTGCTGCTCGAACATGATCTTGCCGAGGATGTCCCCGCTGACCGCGACGAGCAGCCCGCTGACCGCGACGGTGACGAGGCCGAGCCGCAGCGAGGTCTTCATCACCGGCACGTGCTTCTTGCGGGCCAGGTGGTACGCGGCGATGCCGACCATGAACGCGCCGCCGACGAGGAAGGCAGCCGTGATGGTGTGGAAGAACTGCGCCAGGGCGGTGTTCTGGGTGAGTACCGACCAGAAGTCGGTGAGCTCGGCCCGGCCCTTCTCCTCGTTGATGCGGTAGCCGACCGGGTGCTGCATCCAGGAGTTGGCCGCCAGGATGAAGTACGCCGACAGGACCGTTCCGATCGAGACCATCCAGATCGTGGCGAGGTGGAGCTTCTTCGGCAGCTTGTCCCAGCCGAAGATCCACAACCCGATGAAAGTGGACTCGAAGAAGAAGGCGATCAGGGCCTCGAAGGCGAGCGGAGCGCCGAAGATGTCCCCGACGAACCGCGAGTAGTCGGACCAGTTCATGCCGAACTGGAACTCCTGCAGGATGCCGGTGACGACACCCATCGCGATGTTGATGAGGAAGAGCTTTCCCCAGAACTTGGTGGCCTTGAGGTACTTCTCCTTCTCCGTCCTCACCCATGCGGTCTGCAGCCCGGCCACGAGCGCCGCAAGCGAGATCGTGAGCGGAACGAACAGGAAGTGGTAGACGGTGGTGATGCCGAACTGCCAGCGCGCCAGGGTCTCCGGCGCCAGAGCCAAGTCCACGTCGTCAGTCTCCTTACGTCGGCGTGGTCACTGCGGCAGTCTGCCTCTTGAATCTCGGACATCGAGGGACCAAGCAGACACGCTTGTGAACGCGTTCACATTCACAAGCATTATGTCGCACCGGGTGCGGCCACCTTTCGGCGGGGGGCCTTTCCGCGCACCCCTCTTCCCAGGCGCTTCAACATATTGTTGAATTCGCCGCATGCAGATCCGAATCTCCTGGCCCGCGGGACACCTCACCGCGACCCTCGACGACACCCCGACCGCCCAGGCGCTGGGCGAGGTCCTCCCGCTGAGCGCCACCGCCAACACCTGGGGTGAGGAGGTCTACTTCGACACCGGCGTCAGCGTCGCCCCCGAGCCCGACGCCCAGCAGGTCGTCGAGCCGGGCACGGTCGCCTTCTGGACCGACGGGGACGCCCTGGCGCTGCCGTACGGCCCCACACCGATCTCACGCGGCGACGAGTGCCGGCTCGCGAGCCCGTGCAACCTCCTCGGGTCGCTGGACGGAGACGCGCGCCAGCTGGCCACCGTCCGCGGCGGCGACCCGATACGCGTGGAGCTGATCGACGCGTGAGACAAGCGGGCAGGGCTGGCCGGACAAGCCGACGAGTGACGCCTGCGCCACCAGCCAGCCCGCCGACCAGCCCCGAAGATCCCCGTTATCGCTGAGCGGCCACTGCCGCTGAGCGCCCACCAACGTCGAGAGCCCGCTCAGAGCTCCTTGCGGAAGGCCGCGGCCGTCTGCAGGAAGACGTCGTTGGCCTCCGGCTCACCGATCGTCGCCCGCATGCCCTCGCCCGGAAACGGCCGCACGATCACACCGGCCCGCTCACACGCGGCCACGAAGTCGACCGTGCGCTCCCCCAGACGCAGCCAGACGAAGTTGCCCTGCGTCTCAGCCACCGTCCAGCCCTGGCTCCGGAGCGTCTCGACCACTCGGGTGCGCTCGCCGACCAGAGTGCCGACCCGGCCGAGCAGTTCGTCCTCGGCCCGCAGGCTGGCGACGGCCGCGTCCTGCGCGAGCTGGCTGACTCCGAACGGCACGGCGGTCTTGCGCAGCGCGGCCGCCACCGGCTCATGGGCGATCGCGAAACCGATCCGCAGTCCGGCCAGCCCGTACGCCTTGGAGAACGTGCGCAGCACGCACACATTCGGCCGGTCGCGGTAGAGCTCGACGCCGTCCGGCACGTCGGCGTCGCGGATGAACTCTCGGTATGCCTCGTCAAGGACCACCAGCACATCGTCCGGCACCTGGTCCAGGAACCGCTCGAGCTCGGTCCTGCGCACGACCGTGCCGGTCGGATTGTTGGGGTTGCAGACGAAGATCAGCCGGGTCCGGTCGGTGATCGCCGCCGCCATCGCGTCCAGGTCGTGCTCCTCCCCCGGTGTCAGCGGCACTCGCACCGACTTCGCCCCGCTGATCTGCGTGATGATCGGGTACGCCTCGAAGGACCGCCAGGGGAAGATCACCTCATCGCCCGGCCCCGCCGTGGCCTGCAACAGCTGCTGGGCGACGCCGACCGAGCCAGTGCCGGTCGCCAGGTGCGAGACGGGCACCCCGAAGCGCTCCGACAGTTCGTTCATCAAGCCGGTGCACGCCATGTCCGGGTATCGGTTGAAGGACCCGGCAGCCGCGGTCACCTGCTCCATCACTCCGGGCAGCGGCGGGTAGGGGTTCTCGTTGGAGGACAGCTTGTACGCCACCGGTCCTCCGGCGGCCGCGGGCTTGCCGGGCTTGTAGGTCGGGATGCCGTCCAGCTCGGCGCGCAGCCTCGGGTTCGTCTCGCTCACCGCAGGTCCTCCTCGTGCCACCCAGAATCGAATACTGCTCACCTTATGAGGATTCGGCTTCGATGCGAACGGCCTGTGGAAAACCGAGGGCAGGGAGCGCACGTATCGATGGCGTGCGCCGGTGGCTTGCGCCGTGGCGCGCGTCCCCCGTGAAGGTGAGTTGAGGCCTCCCCGAGACCTGGGACAGTCCCCATACCTGTGCGCATAGACAGCCATGAGACGAGCCCCCTACCCCTTAACTCCCTTGGTTTCCAAGGCTGTCAAGGGGGTTACTCCATGCAGAAACGTGCCTGTCAACGAGTGAATATGCGCGCCCGCCAGTCCCCCTCCCGCGCCCTACTATCGGCTCGCCATGACAGCAGCAGGGAAGCACCAGGTGAGCCGGGCGCAGACCCGGGGAAGCCGGCAGGGCCGAGCGGGCATCCGGGACGTGGCCGCCGCCGCCGGGGTCTCCATCACGACCGTCTCCGACGCGCTCAACGGCAAGGGTCGGCTCCCCGACGCCACCCGCCGGCATGTCCGCGAGGTCGCGGAACGGCTGGGCTACCGCCCCTCCGCCGCGGCCCGAACCCTCCGTACCGGAAAGTCGGGCCTGATCGGCCTCACGGTGACGACGTACGGGGATGAACCTTTCACCTTCACCGAGTTCGCTTACTTCGCCGAGATGGCGAGAGCCGCCACATCCGCCGCGCTGGACCGCGGCTACGCCCTGGTCATCCTGCCCGCCACGTCACGCCACAGCTCCGTCGACATCTGGTCGAACGTCGCTCTGGACGGCACCGTCGTCATCGACCCCTCCGACCACGACCCGGTCGTCAGCGAACTGATCCGGCACGGCCTGCCGGTCGTGTCGGACGGCCGCCCGGCGGGCTCACTGCCGGTCACGGCCTGGGTCGACAACGACCACGAGGCCGCGGTCCTCGGCATTCTCGACCACTTCGCCGCGGCCGGCGCCCGCCGTATCGGCCTGCTCACCGGGACCACCACGGACACCTACACCCGGCTCTCCACCCAGGCCTATCTGCGCTGGTGCCAGCGCATCGGCCAGGATCCGGTGTACGAGGCCTACCCCGCCCACGACCCGTGTGCCGGAGCGGTGGCCGCCGACCGTCTGCTGGCCCGGCCCGACCGCCCGGACGCCGTCTACGGCCTCTTCGACCCGAACGGCACCGATCTCCTCGCGGCCGCCCGGCGCTACGGACTACGGGTGCCCGACGATCTGCTCCTGGTGTGCTGCAGCGAGTCCCTGGTGTACGCCACCACGGAGCCGCCCATCACCACGCTCTCGCTCAAGCCGCGCCGGATCGGCACCGCCGTCGTCCAGCTCCTCATCGACGCGATCGAAGGCGTGGACGCCGGCCACCCCGGTGAGCAGGTGATACCGACCGAGCTGATCGTGCGAACCTCCTCACAGCGCCGTCCGCCACGGACCACCGTCAGCCCTCCGCGTACGCCCAGGCCGGGCTAACGAAGAGAGTTTCCCGTCAAATCGGGAGAAATCCTCGACGATCAGAGGGTCCGACACCGATTCACCACCCCTGGTGCATCACACAGTGCGAGCGGCATTCCTATGATGGGCGCACGACACTGCGGACCACTGCGACCAGGCGGTCCGATCCGGTGGCGGAATGCGGCGCGACGGCGGTGGAGGGGTCGATGACTCAGGGGGCCGGTCAGGGACCCACGGTGCGTACGGACACGGTCCGCGATTTCCGCGTGCCCGCGTATGTGCACCAGACCGGCCAGACGCCTGCCCCGAGCGAGGAGCCCGAGGGGTACACGCCGACCCAGCGCGACCTGCCCGTCGTCAACCGCGGTGACACGGTTCAGGTGCGGGTGCAGGCCGCGGAGACCCCCGTACCGGCCCCGAACGGCCTCGGCCCGCTGTACGTCGTCGGCGATGTGCACGGCTATCTGGACGAACTGGTCGCCGCCCTGCGCGAGCAGCACCTCATCGACGCCGAAGGCAACTGGGCGGCGGGCAACACCCGGCTGTGGTTCCTCGGCGACTTCACCGACCGCGGCCCCGACGGCATCGGCGTGATCGACCTCGTGATGCGGCTCTCCGCCCAGGCCGCCGCCTCCGGCGGCTACTGCAAGGCCCTGATGGGCAACCACGAGCTGCTGCTGCTCGGCGCCAAGCGCTTCGGCGACACCCCGGTCAACTCCGGCGCGGGCACCGCGACCTTCCAGGCCGCCTGGCTGCTCAACGGCGGGCAGAAGACCGACATGGACCGGCTCCAGGAGGTCCATCTGCAGTGGATGTCCCGGCTCGACGCCATCGAGCTGGTGGACGATCACCTGCTGGTGCACTCCGACGCCATGGCCTACCTCGACTACGGCGACTCGATCGAGGCGGTCAACGACACCATCCGCGAGGCCCTCACCCGCAACGACGCCGACGAGTACTGGGACCTGTTCAGGAAGTTCACCAAGCGCTTCGCCTTCCGCGACGAAGGCGGCTCACAGGCCGCACGCGAGCTCCTCGCGGCCTACGGCGGCAGCCGCGTCGTACACGGCCACAGCCCTATCCCGTACCTGCTCGGCGAGGTCGGCACCGAACACACCGGCGACGGCGAGGACAGCGCGGGCCCCCGCGTCGAAGACCCCCATGTGTACGCCGACGGGCTGGTCATCGCCATGGACGGCGGCGTGACCATGGCCGGAAAGCTGCTGGTCCGCCAGCTCCCCCTGGATAACTGAGCGTTACACGGGCAGGCGTAAGACAACCAGAACGGCGCTGACCAGGGCCCAAATTCCGGAAACACCCTGTCACGCCGTGCCGCAACCGCTCTACCATCGGCTTATCCGTAGCAGGCTCTCCTCCGTTTCCGCCCGACTGCCCGCACCCCACGCGAGCATCCAGGCCCTACGGAGCATCGGGGGATGCACATGAACAGCGCTCCACACCTGCTGAACGAGGACCGCCAGGACTACGAGCGGATCCTCGACGAGGCGCTGCGCTCCGCACCGCATCGACCAGATCTCACCGCGATAGGCGACCGCCTCAATCCCGAGCAACTACGCACCATGGCGTTGAACGCGACCGCGCTGATCACCACCGCGGCAGCGGCCGAGTACCAGCACTATGTGCGGGTCCGCGAGGATCTGCGCGCACCCGGCGGGTCCGCTCCCCGCGATGCGCCAGCCAGGGACTCCGGCTCGGGCGCCGTGGGGCTCACCACCGCCGCCCCCGGCGAGGTCGCCGAGACCGCCGGTGCGGGCCTGGTGGCGGTCCTCGCGGTGCTCGCCCCCGTCCTGGCGGGCGCCGCCGCGGCGATCTTCCTGCTGGTCGGCTACCTGCTGAAGATGCTCAGCCCCGAACCAGCCTTCGCCGACACCCTGCTGACCGCCGGCTGGGTGTTCGGTGCCGTCACCGCAGCCGCCATCCTGGTAGCCGCGATAGGGCTGCTCCTCACGGCCCTGCGCAATGGCTCCACCTCGGTCCGCGCAGGCGCCCGCGGCGAACTCACCGAGGAAGTGGCCCGAGCCAGGGAGGCCTGGCATACGGCCCTGCTGGAGCGCGGCTTCCTGCCCTTCCTCCGCGACGCCCTCGCCTCGCCAGACGCCCCGGAACCCCGCCCCGAAGCCCCGGACGGCCGCATGCCCCATCTCGGCTATCACCGTCCGGGGTTCACCAGCCCCGACAACGGCCCCGCCGGAGGGCACCGGCCGACCTACACCAGACCGGACTTCTCCAGCCCGGAGTACGGCGGCCCGGACCACCAGCCCGAGTAGGGGCAGGCGACCGGGCCGACCGGCGCGCGTTTCACGTGAAACACGTATACGCCGAGTTGTCCGCACTCAGCGGTGTCCGTACTCAGTCCGCGATCGGCAGATACACCCGGTTTCCCGCGGCCGCGAACTCCTTGGACTTCTGCGCCATGCCCGCCTCGACCTCGTCCTGCGTGCCGCCGTGCTCGCGGCGAATGTCATGCGAGATCTTCATCGAGCAGAACTTCGGACCGCACATCGAGCAGAAGTGCGCGGTCTTGGCGGGCTCCGCCGGCAGCGTCTCGTCGTGGAACTCCCGTGCCGTGTCCGGGTCGAGGGCCAGGTTGAACTGGTCCTCCCAGCGGAACTCGAAGCGCGCGTCGGAGAGCGCGTCGTCCCAGTCCTGCGCGCCCGGATGCCCCTTGGCGAGATCCGCCGCGTGGGCCGCGATCTTGTACGTGATGACACCGGTCTTCACGTCGTCGCGGTTAGGCAGGCCCAGGTGCTCCTTGGGCGTGACGTAGCAGAGCATCGCGGTGCCCCACCAGCCGATCATCGCGGCGCCGATCCCCGAGGTGATGTGATCGTAGGCGGGCGCGATGTCGGTGGTCAGCGGGCCGAGCGTGTAGAACGGCGCCTCCTCACAGATCTCCTGCTGGAGGTCGATGTTCTCCTTGATCTTGTGCATCGGGACATGGCCCGGACCCTCGATCATGGTCTGCACGTTGTGCCGCTTGGCGATGGTGTTGAGCTCGCCCAGCGTGCGCAGCTCGGCGAACTGCGCCTCGTCGTTGGCGTCCGCGATGCATCCGGGCCGCAGCCCGTCGCCGAGCGAGTACGTCACGTCGTACGTCGCGAGGATCTCGCAGAGCTCCTCGAAGTGCTCGTAGAGAAAGCTCTCCTTGTGGTGCGCCAGGCACCAGGCCGCCATGATCGAGCCGCCGCGGGAGACGATGCCGGTCTTCCGGTTGGCGGTGAGCGGGACGTACGGCAGCCGCACGCCCGCGTGCACGGTCATGTAGTCGACACCCTGCTCGGCCTGCTCGATGACGGTGTCCTTGTAGATCTCCCAGGTCAGCTCCTCGGCGCGGCCGTCGACCTTCTCCAGCGCCTGGTAGAGCGGGACGGTGCCGATCGGGACGGGCGAGTTGCGCAGCACCCACTCGCGCGTGGTGTGGATGTTGCGGCCGGTGGAGAGGTCCATGACCGTGTCGGCGCCCCATTGGGTGGCCCAGGTCATCTTGTCCACCTCCTCCTCGATGGAGGAGGTGACCGCGGAGTTGCCGATGTTGGCGTTGACCTTCACCAGGAACCGCTTGCCGATGATCATCGGCTCGATCTCCGGGTGGTTGACGTTCGCCGGGATGACCGCCCGGCCCTGGGCGACCTCCTCGCGCACGATCTCCGGGTCGATGTTCTCGCGGATTCCGATGAACTCCATCTCGGGCGTGATCTCGCCCCGGCGGGCGTACGCGAGCTGGGTCACCGCCTTGCCGTCCCGGCCCCGACGTGGCTGGCGGGGGCGGCCGGGAAACACCGCGTCCAGGTTCTTCAGGCCGCCGCGCGGCGAGGTGTGCTTGAGGCCGTCGTCCTCGGGGCGGGCGGGACGGCCCGCGTACTCCTCGGTGTCGCCTCTGGCGATGATCCAGTTCGCCCGCAACGGGGGCAGGCCCCGACGTACGTCGGTATCGGCGTGCGGATCGGTGTACGGGCCTGAGGTGTCGTACAGGGTCACGGCCTTGCCGTTGGTGAGATGCACTTGGCGGACCGGCACCTGCACGTCGGGGCGCGAGCCCGTGACGTACGCCTTGTGCCAGCCGATGGACGGTGCGGCCTCCGCGCCGTTCGGGGTCACGGTGGCGTCCGTGTTCCCGTTCGCGTTGGAGGCGGGCGTGCGAATGTCCGATGTGGTCATGAGACCTACTCCCTACGCCGGCATTACCCGGTAACAGGTTCGGCGGTCGACGCAGCGAGATCCGTATGTGCCATACGGAGGTCAGCGCCCTCTCAGCCCGGTGCTCCGAGCTCCCGCGATTGCAAAAGCGCCCCCCACGCTAGCGTCCCGTCGGCCACGCTGAACAGAGGGCCCCTGCCGTTCTTGCGATGATCGGTCGGTGACCACCTCGCAGCAGCCGCCTCCCGAGCCCTCCGAACCGCCGCATCAGCACGCCTCCGGACAGGCCTCCGGACACGCCTCCGGGCCCGTTGCCGACCCCGGCCACGGGCACTCCCACGCGCACAGCCACGGCCCGGCCGCCCCGGTCTCCCAGCATCTGCGCAGGGTGATCGCGGCTGTGCTGATCCCGTTCGCCGCGGCGGTCGTCGTCGGTCTGGCCGTGTTCTGGCCGGGCGGCGCACCCGAACACGAGCGCACCGGGGTCGGCTTTGACCGGCAGACCCAGCAGGCCAAGGTGGTCAAGGTCGAGAAGGTCGACTGCGAGGACGTGAACGCCTCGCAGGTGCCGCCGACCGGCGACACCTCGACCGCGGAGGGATCGTCCGCGCAGCAGCGGTCGACCGGCGACTGCGAGCGGGCGACGATCGAGGTGACCACCGGCGAGGACAAGGGCCACACCTTCGTCGAGATCGTGCAGCCCGACCAGACGCGGAAGCTGAGAGAGGGCCAGGGGGTGGTGGTGGCGTTCGCCCCGGACGCGCCCAGGGAGCTGCAGTACTCGGTGACCGACGTGGACCGTAAGGTCCCGATGGTGCTCCTCGCCGCGATCTTCGCGGTGGTGGTGGTCTTGGTGGGGCGGATGCGCGGGCTGATGGCGCTGGTGTCTTTGGCCATCAGTTTCGCGGTACTGACGCTGTTCATCCTGCCCGCGATCCTCCAGGGGTCGAATCCGCTGGTGGTGGCGGTGATCGGATCGAGCGCGATCATGCTGGGCGCGCTCTATCTGTGCCACGGGCTGTCGGCCCGTACCTCGGTGGCGGTACTCGGCACACTGATCTCGCTGGTGCTGATCGGGCTGCTCGGCTCGGCGTTCATCGGCTGGGCGGAGCTCTCCGGAAACACCGACGACAACACCGGGCTGATCCACGGGCTCTATCCGGACATCGACATGAGCGGCCTGCTGCTGGCCGGTGTCATCATCGGCTCGCTCGGTGTGCTGGACGATGTGACGGTCACCCAGACATCGGCGGTCTGGGAGCTGCACGCCGCGGATCCGACGATGGGGGTGCGGAAGCTGTACCGCGCGGGCCTGCGGATCGGTCGCGACCATATCGCCTCGGTGGTGAACACCCTGGTCCTCGCGTACGCGGGCGCGGCGCTGCCGCTGCTGCTGTTGTTCTCGATCGCGCAGAGCAGTGTGGGCACGGTCGCGGGCAGCGAGCTGATCGCCGAGGAGATCGTGCGGACTCTGGTGGGTTCGATCGGTCTGGTGGCATCGGTGCCGGTGACGACCGGGCTCGCGGCGCTGGTGGTGGCCGCCGACAGGGCCGACGGCCGGGCTCCCGCCGCCGCGGGGCGGGCGGCGGCTCGCGGCGGGCGGGGGCGGCGTCGTAAGCGCTGACTGGGCGCTCAGCCCGCGTTCCGCTCCTTCGCCAGGATGCGGTCGACCACGTCGTCGAGGTGCCGCTCGAAGTCGGCGACCGTGCGCTCCTCGCCCAGCGGCACCAGTTTGTCCGTCCGGTCCAGAAACGCGATCAGCGGGGCGGTTCCGGACCGAAACAGCGCCTGGTCCGATCCGACCCGGAGCCGGATGACGGCGTCGGCCAGGGGTTCGGGGCCGTCGGGCGCGATATGCACATCGCCGTCGCCGCACGGCTCGTTGATCCCTGCGACCAGGAGTTCCCGGCTGAACGCCCAGGTCACCGGCGCGTCGCCGGGCAAGTGGAAGGTCAGGCGCACGGCATAAGGGTCGCGCGCCTCGTAGCGCAGCTCGACCGGGATGCGGAACGAGAGCTCTTCGGATACGAGAAAGCTCATCATGACCTCTGCCTGTACGGACTCGCGCATCGCCTACCCCGTTGCTGTCAGACCGGGAACTGTCATTCTCACCCTCACGGAATCTTGCTCAACGCATCCAATGAATCACAAGGAGTGAGTTTTCAGATGCTGATAGAGAACGCCAGCGTGGCGAGCTTCCGCCCGACGTCGCTCTGCAGTTCGCGCACCGCGGGCAGCAGCCGGTCGGCCTGGTGCGCGGGCAGCGAGATGGCCAGTGTGGCGGCGGTGGTTCCGGCGGTGATGGGTACGGCCGCGCAGACGGTGCCGAGTGCGTACTCCTGGTGTTCTATGACGGGCTGCATCCGGCCCGTCGCCGCGAGCCTGCGCAGCAGTGCGCGGCCGTCGCGGACGGTGTACGGGGTGATGGACTGGACGGGGTAGCGGGCGAGGTGGTCGCGCCGGGACTCCTCGTCCAGTTGGGAGAGGAGGCACTGGCCGATCGCATGGGCGTGCGCGGTCTGCCGGAAGTCCGCCCACTCCTCCACGGCGGGGCTGCCGGGGGTGTCCGCGACGGCCACCACTTGGACCTCGCCCGCGCGGTACACGGCGAAGTAGACGGGGACGCCGATGGCATCGCGCCAGTGCTCCAGCACATCGCCGATCATGCCGCGACGTTTCTGCTGGGCTCCGCTGTCGGCCAGCGTCCTGGCCGCGGGGCCGAGTGTGAACACCCCGTTCGCACGGTGCAGATAGCCCTCGAAGGTCAGCGTGCGGAGCAGGTGGTACGCGGTCGGAAGCGCGAGCCCGGCCTCGCGCGCGAGCTGTTTCGCGGGCGCGCCCGCCTCATGGGCAGCCGCAGCCTCCAGGAGACGCATCGCCCGCTGTACCGAGCCGATGAGCGTCGGAGCGGCGGAGCCGCTGGCCCTCACGCCGGATTGGGCGCCCGTTCCGGTGCCGGTCGCGTTGCCAGTCGCGTTGCCAGTCGTGTTTCTGGTTTCCGAGGCGTCGGATCCCTCGATGCTGACTGCCGTGGTGGTCGCTGCCGTGGCCAAGGTGCACTCCCGAGGCGCGTGGGGGGGTCCCCGTCATGGAGGCACGGGGTGGGCGGTGCGCTCGCCCGCGGGGGCCACCCCGCTTCGGCTTCCGGACTCTAGCCCTCGGCCCCGCCTCGATGGAGGCGATGGCCGGAACATTCCCCCGCCCGAGCGAACCACGATTCCCGGCTGACCCGGTCACCCGACGCGGCGCCACCAGGCGCCGCGGGTCACCAGTCGCCGCGGGAGGACGAGGAGGAGGTGAACTTCCGTACGACGAAGATGAGTCCGGCGACGAGCGCGACGAAGACCAGCACCTTGAACAGCAGGCTGACGATGACGCTGACGAGCCACCCGATCACGCCGCCGAACACAACGAGGGCGATGACCGGCACGGCGACCCACTTAACCCACCACGGCATCCCCGCGAATATCTGCTGCACGGCCATCGTGCTCCACCTCTTTCTCCAGATCTCTCCGGATTCCTGAGCTCTTCGCGCTCTTCGCGCTCTTCGTGCTCTTCTCCGAGCCTCTGCTTCGATGGTAGAGCGCTCGCGGGAGCATAAGGGGCTTCCGGTCCCTTGTCCTTCCCTGACCGTTCCCCTAGGGAATGGGGGCACGGTGACCTCCGGGATAGGCGTCAGCCGCGTACCGCGGGCGGCATCAGCTCTCGGGCGGCGAGAAGACCACCAGAACCCGCAGGTCCTCGCTGATGTGGTGGAACTTGTGCGGGACCCCCGCGGGTACGTAGACGACGCTGCCCCGGCCCACGGTCGTGGTCTCCGTGCCCACCGTCACCGAGGCCCGGCCGCTGGCGATGAAGTACACCTCGTCCTGGCGGTGCGGCTGCTGCGGGTCGGTCTGCCCGGCGTCCAGGGCATACAGCCCGACCGACATGTTCCGTTCGCGCAGAAACTGTAGATACGCACCGTCGTTCGCGACGCGTTCCGCCTCGAGCTCGTCCAGCCGGAATACCTTCATCGCCTTGCCCGCCCTCGCTCCCACCACAGATCGCGTCTGCCACGATCAGACACATGAAGAATTTCGTAGTCAAGACGATCGCCAACTCGGCCGCCCTAGCGGTAGCCATCTGGCTGCTGGACAAGATCACTCTGACCGGGGACAGCACCCCGCGCAAGGTCGTCACGCTGGTCCTGGTCGCCCTAGTCTTCGGCGTGGTGAACTTCGTGGTCAAGCCGATCGTGAAGGTGCTGACCTTCCCGCTGTTCGTGCTGACCCTCGGACTGATCACGCTGGTGATCAACGCGTTGATGCTGCTGCTCACCTCCTGGCTCGCCGACACGCTGGACCTGAGCT
Source organism: Streptomyces sp. O3 (assembly GCF_054788135.1). Lineage (NCBI taxonomy): Bacteria > Bacillati > Actinomycetota > Actinomycetes > Kitasatosporales > Streptomycetaceae > Streptomyces > Streptomyces sp. O3. The sequence continues at coordinate 33,363 of NZ_JBTVYK010000043.1, read as the reverse complement.
TCCACGTCGAGGGCTTCGGGACGGCGCTGCTCGGCGGTCTGATCATCAGCATCGTCTCCTGGGCGATGAACGTGGTCCTGCCCGACGACAAGAACTGAGCGGCGCCCATGAGTGACCCCTTTCGCATCTGCTTCGTCTGCACCGGCAATATCTGCCGGTCCCCGATGGCCGAGTCCGTATTCCGCGCGCGGGTCGATGAGGCCGGTCTCGCCGGTCTGGTCGAGGTCGACAGCGCGGGTACCGGAGGCTGGCACGAGGGCGATCAGGCCGACCCGCGCACCGTCTCCGTACTCGAGGCGAACGGCTACGACGGCGGCCACACGGCACGGCAGTTCCACGCGGAGTGGTTCGCCCGGCTCGACCTGGTGGTCGCGCTCGACTCCGGTCATCTGCGGGCGCTGCGACGCCTGGCGCCCACACCGGCGGACGCGGAGAAGGTACGGCTGCTGCGCTCGTACGACGCCGCGGCAGGCTCGGAACTCGACGTTCCCGACCCGTACTACGGAGGGATGACCGGCTTCCAGGAGTGCCTGGATCTGGTGGAGGCCGCGAGCCCCGGACTGCTGGAAGCGGTACGGGACGCGGTCGGCCGGGGGAGGGCGGCATGAGCGGCCCGTACGGACTGGGTGACGGGACCCGCGCGGTACGGGCCGGGCTGCCCGACGCGGTCAAGAACGAACCGACGCTTCCTGGGCCGACGTTCGCCGCCCACTTCCACCTGCCGGGCGACCCCACCGGTCCGTACGCCTACGGCCGCGACGAGAACCCGACCTGGACCCTCCTCGAACGTGCCATCGGAGAACTGGAGGCACCTGGCGAGGCCGTCGAGACGCTGGTCTTCGCCTCCGGGATGGCCGCGATCTCCGCCGTACTGTTCTCGCAGCTGCGCAGCGGCGATGTGGCGGTCCTGCCGGACGACGGATACCAGGCGCTGCCGCTGGTCCGCGAGCAGTTGACGGCGTACGGCGTCGAGGTGCGCACCGCGCCCACCGCGGACGACGCACAGCTCGACGTGCTGGACGGCGCCCGGCTGGTGTGGCTCGAGACACCGTCCAATCCGGGTCTCGACGTCTGCGATGTGCGCCGCATCGCCGACGCGGCGCACGCGCGCGGCGCACTGGTCGCGGTCGACAACACGCTGGCCACCCCGCTCGGACAGCGACCGCTGGAACTGGGCGCGGACTTCTCCGTGGCCAGTGGCACCAAGCAGTTGACCGGACACGGGGACATCCTGCTGGGCTATGTGACCTGCGCGGACCGCGAGTCGGCCGCGGGCGTACGGCGCTGGCGCAAGATCGCCGGGGCGATTCCGGGGCCCATGGAAGCCTGGCTCGCACACCGCTCGCTGGCGACCCTCCAGCTGCGGGCCGACCGCGGCTGCGCGAACGCCCTGGCCGTCGCCGAGGCGCTGCGCGGCCGCGACGAGGTGTCCGGGCTGCGCTATCCGGGGCTCTCCGGCGATCCATCCCACCAGCTCGCCGCTCGGCAGATGCGGCGCCATGGGTGCGTGGTCTCGTTCACGCTGCCGACCCGCGGACGCGCCGAACGCTTTCTCGCGGCGCTGCGGCTGGTGGAAGAAGCGACCAGCTTCGGCGGCGTACGCTCCACCGCCGAGCGGCGTGGCCGTTGGGGCGGGGACGCCGTACCGGAGGGCTTCATCCGGCTCTCAGCCGGCGCCGAGGACACCGCGGACCTGGTGACGGACGTACTCCGTGCGCTGGACGAGTCGGCGGCCCGGTAGCGCGGCGGGAGGACGGCACGGTAGCGCGGCTCCCCGCGACGAACGGTCCGAGCCTCCCCCCTCGTGGCTCGGACCGTCCCGGTTCCGCGCGCGAAGAACCGCGCGAACAAGGCTAGTTGACCCTCTGTCAGTGTCCAATCACGGTAGCGACAGAGACCTATCGACTTATTTATAGTTGGCGCAGGTTGTTCCGTCGGGGGCGGGAAGCACAGGCGGGGACCGGGAGGGGAGGGGAGCTTCCGATGGACCTGGCCCTGCTGCGCACCTTCGTCACGGTGCACCGGGCAGGCTCCTTCACCAGAGCCGCCGCACTGCTCGGTCTCTCGCAGCCCGCGGTCACCGCGCAGATCCGCACGCTGGAGCGGCAGCTGGGCCGCCCGCTCTTCCTGCGCCGGGCCCGTGGGGTGACCCCCACAACCATCGGCGATGAGCTCGCGCACAAGGCGGCCCCGCATCTGGACGCACTGGTGGAGATCGCGGCGCGCTGCCCCGAGGAGTCGCCCGCGCGCGCCCTGCACCTCGCGGGTCCGTTGGAGTTCATGGCGGAGCGCGCCCTGCCCGCCCTGACCACGCTCACCGGTGAGGACGGGCAAAGCCTCGCGCTGCGCGCCTCCTTCGGTCTCGCCGAGGAGACTTTGGAGGGGCTGGCGGCCGGGCACCACGATCTGGCTGTCTCCACGGCTCAGCCACGTGGCGGGCTACTCACCGCGACTCCGCTCTGCGACGAGGAGCACGTTCTGGTGGCGGCCCCCGGCTGGGCCAGCAAGGTCGGCGCCAGCAAGGCACGGCACCCGGCGTCACCGGCACGGGACGTCCTGCCGGGGCTGGAGGATGTCCCGGTGGTGGAGGTCCACGAGTCCCTGCCGTTCGTCGCCCGCTACTGGGCGGCCGTCTTCGACTCCCCGCCCCCGACGGCGGGCGCCGTCGTCGTCCCCGACCTGCGGGCCGTGCTGGCCTGTGTCATGGCGGGCGCGGGGCTCGCGGTGCTGCCGCGCTATCTCTGCGCCCAGGCGCTGGCGCGCGGCGATGTGGTGGCCCTGATGGAGCCAGCCGTGCCGCCTCTGCGCACGTACTTCCTGGTGGTGCGCACCGGCACACTCGCCCTACCCCATATCGCGCGGGCGCATGAGTGGCTGCTGCGTGCTGCCGTCGGCTGGAGCTGACGGGGGTGCAAAGCTCCCGTTGTGTTTCACGTGGAACACAACGGGCCACATTCCTTCCATGACCGTCCGACCCGTGGTCAAGCGCACCGCACGAGCCGTCCTCCTCGACGGCGACGACCTGATCCTGATCAAGCGCACCAAGCCCGGTGTGGACCCATACTGGGTCACGCCTGGCGGGGGAGTCGAAGCGGAGGACACCACCGTCGTCGACGCCCTGCACCGTGAGGTGCATGAAGAGCTCGGGGCGAAGATCACCGATGTGGTGCCCTGCTTCGTCGACACGGTGGAGCACATCGGCGCGGACGGCGGCGCCACCGGCGTCAAGGTCCAGCACTTCTTCGTCTGCCGCCTGGAGTCCATGGACCCCGCCCTTCGGCACGGGCCCGAGGTCGATGAGCCGTCGGGCGGGTACGAGATCGTCCGCATCCCCTTCACTCGGGTCGGGATCGCCTCGGTCCACCTCGTACCGCTGTCGTTGCGCCACTATCTGGACGGAAACATCGAGGGCGTACGCGCGATGCACGCTCCGGATCTGGGCTGAGCCCTCACTGGCAGGCCATCGCGTAGGCCTCTCGCAGGTCACGCCCCGTGTAAGCGTGCGTCGCCAGGTGCGCCAGGTGGTGGTCCGCGTTCACCGCGACGGAGACCGGAACCGCGCCGAACAGTTCGGCGTCCGACAGTGAGTCTCCGTACGCGACACAGTCGGCCCGCGACACTCCGAAGGACCTGCAGAGCCGGTCCGCGATGCGCACCTTGGCCGCCGCGTCCAGAATCCCCGCCGGATCCACCGGCTCGGTGAAGGGCACGGCCGGGAAGCGTGACCCGTGCGCGGCGTGCGCGCCCCACTCGAGCAGCCGCTCCACGAAGAACGACGGTGAGAGCGAGACCACGGCACAGTAGTCCCCGCGCCCACGTATCCCGGCCCAGGTGTCCCGGATCCCGGCCAGCCAGGGAGCGCCGTCGAAGGCCGCCGCGACATGGTCCTGAGTGAGCCCCTTCCACAGCGCGTGCACCCGTACCGCGTACTCCCGCGAGTCGATACACCGAGCGCCGAAGGCCCGCTCGAGCTCACCGATCTCGGTTTCCAGGCCGAGCTGACGGGAGATCTCCACGGGGGCCGCCGAGCGGTGCAGCAGGGTCCCGTCCAGGTCGAAGAGGTGAAGGCGAGGCATGAGGGCCGAGCCTACGGCCTGTCCAGCGGGCCGGCCTCATGTACGCCGAAGCTAGTACTCGGGATCACTCCCACTGTCAGACGCTCTCTCGGGACTTTCGCGGGACGGTGTTTCACGTGAAACTCCTCGCGTAAAGCGGTGGACGGCGCGGGTGTCCGTCAGCCAGCCTGACCAGCGTGCCGACACCTTCCCTCTCCGCACTGCCCATGCGCCGCCTCACATCCCGCGACCTGATCGCGTGCGCGGACCTGTCCGAAGACCGTGGCTGGCCCCGCGAGGAACACAAGTGGGGGCTGCTGCTGGCGGCCGGAACGGGCTACGGCGTCGACGCCCCGGACGGCGGTCTCCTCGCCGCCTGTGTCGCCACCGACTACGGCCCGCGGGATCGCCCCGAACTGACCGCGATCGGCATGGTGCTGGTCGCCGAGCGATACGCCCGTCAGGGTGTCGGCCGCCGACTGATGCGGCACATACTGGCCGCCCGGACCCCCACACCGCTCACGCTGCATGCCACGGCGAACGGCGCTCCGCTGTACGAAGAGCTCGGTTTCAAGACAATCGGCCGCGCCGAGATGGTCCGCGGACGCTTCCGCCCCACCGACACAGACGCCGCACCCGGTGTGCGCACCAGGTCGGCGACCGCGCAGGATCTGCCGTCCATCCTGCGCCTGGACGCCGAGGTGTTCGGCACCGACCGGACCCATATGATCACGCGGCTGCCGGCCTTCGCCGATCAGTTCCGGGTCGCCGAGGACAACGGGGAGATCTCCGGCTACGCGGCCGCCTGGCCCAACATGGACACCCATGTCATCGGCCCGCTGATCGCCCGGAACACCGAGACGGCGCAGGCCCTGGTCGCCTCGCTGGCCGAAGGCGCCGACCGTGATCTGCGTACCGACATCGACGTACGCCATGAGGAACTGCTGACCTGGATCAAGGCGCGGGGCGTGGAGGGCCGGGGGCAGAACGCGGTCATGGTCCACGGCATCCCGGACCTGCCCGGCGACTGGACCCGTCGCTTCGCCCCGCTGACGGTCGCGGCGGGCTGAGCACGCGGATGCGCCCGCCCGTCGTACGCTACGCGGCATGAGCGATCTTGAGATACGCCCAGCGACCACCGCTGACCTCCCAGATCTCGTGGCCCTGCTCGCCGACGACCCGCTGGGCGCGCGGCGCGAGTCCCCCGATGACCTCACGCCGTACCGCACCGCGTTCGCGCGGCTGGCTCAGGACCCGAACCAGCATGTGGTCGTCGCGGTCCGGGACAGCCGCGTGGTCGGCACCCTGCAACTCACGCTCGTGCCCGGCCTCTCCCGACGTGGCACGACCCGCTCGATCATCGAAGGCGTACGCGTCCACAGCGACGAGCGCGGCAGCGGCCTCGGCACCCAGCTCATCCAGTGGGCGATCGACATCTCCCGAGACGAGGGCTGCCAGTTGGTGCAGTTGACCTCCGACGCCACCCGCACCGACGCCCACCGCTTCTATGAACGGCTCGGCTTCGCGGCCTCACATGTGGGCTTCAAGCTCGCGCTCTGAGCCATGGTCCGGGCCGGTACGAGGACCCGGTCATCCGAGCCCGCGCCATCCGGCCGGGTCCACTCCGCCCGGCACCGGCGCCCCTTGTTCGTACGGCTGACGCGTGAACACGAACGACCCCAGGTCGAGATGGCTGACCTCACCGTCCTGTCCCCGCATGGCGCGCAGCGTCTCTCCCGCGTAGTACCCGTCGAGCCCGGTCCAAGTGCCGTCCCGCTCGGCCCGGAAACGGGCACCGCGGCCGTCGCCTTCCAGAGGGCTCAGCTCCACACCACGGTCCGCGGCCAGCCGCAGGACATGGGCGCGTGTCCCCCAGTACCAGGGTCCCGTCAGCGCCAGCAGCTCCTGGTCGACCTCCGGGAGCGGACGCCACGGCTCGGGCAGCCGTGGCTCGGCCTCGGCTGCCATCCGTACGAGCTCGGCGGCGAGCGTCACGACCGCTGGACCCGAGGTGCAGTTGGCCAGCACGACGGCCGCGAGGCCTTCCTCCTCGTCCAGCACCAGGCCGGCGAGGAAGCCGGGCAGTGACCCGCTGTGCCCCGCCAGCGTCCGCCCCTCATGCCGTAGAAGCTGCACGCCCAGGCCGTAACCCCCTTGCTCGGCCGCCGCCTCGGGCGGCGCGGACGGCGTACGCATCTCGCGCACCGACTCCGGGCGCAGCACCCGCTCGTCCCCCTGTGCCAGGAAGACCGCGAAGCGCGCCAGGTCCGCCGCTGTGGACCACAGCTGCCCGGCCGGGGCCATCAGCCCCAGATCCTCGACAGGCTCCGGGAGCATCACATCCGCCCAGGGGTGCACCGCCCAGCCGCCCGCGTGCGGGGCCCGCGGCTGGGAACTCGTCCGGTGCAGACCGAGCGGCTCCAGCACCTCGCGGCGCAACACCTCCTCCCATGACGCTCCCCGCAGCCGCTCGATGAGCGAACCGAGCAGTGTGTAGCCGGGGTTGGAGTAGTGGTGACGCCGCCCGGCCGGGTGCCGGAACGGCTCATCGCCCAGTACGTCGCCGAGCCCTGGCCGCAGCGTGCCGGGCGTCCGCTCCCACCAAGGCGCCGGTGTCTCAGCGGCCAGTCCCCCCGTGTGTGCGAGGAGTTGACCGACCGTGACCTCACCCGCGGCCGTTCCGGGCAGATGCTTCTCCAGCGGATCGCCGAGGTCCAGCCGACCCTCGTCACGCAGCCGCATGACCAGGACGGCCGTGAAGGTCTTGGTGATCGACCCGATCCGGTACTGCGTGTCCTCGTCCGGGGCGTGCCCGTCCACACAGGTCCGGCCCGCGCTCCAGACCAGCCGCCCGTCCCGGACCAGAGCGGCGACCAGCGAGGGTGCCCTCCCCTTCGCCTGAGCGGTGGCCGTACGGTGCAGCAGGGCCCTGCGCGTCGCGGGGAGCAGATCCTGCTGACCGTAGGGCAGGCGGTCCTCGTCGAGTCGTGTCATGGCCCCAGTGTCGCCCCCTGAACCACGTCGAGGGCAAGCTCGTTAAAGGCGCGTACCCGCGCGGTAGCGGCGTCGGCGGACCAGACCAGTCCCCATTCCACCGGTGCGGCGTCCTCGAAGGGCACATAGACGACATCGGGACGGGCGAAATACCGCCGGGTGTGGGCACCGACGACGGAGACCCCCGAACCCGCGCCCACGAGCGTCAGCATCTCGTTGAGCGTCGTGGCCGAAGGGCCGAGCGTGACCGTCTTCCCGCTGGGTGTCCGGCGCGGTGCGCGGTCTTCCCGCAGCGAGTCCGGCAGCTCATCAGGGAGCCGCAGCACTGTCACACGTGCCAGGTCCTCCCCGCACACCGTGCGGCGGCGGGCGAACGGATGCCCCGCTGGCACGGCGAGCATCCTCGCCTCGCGCACCAGGACCGATCCCGCGACGACGCCCTCCGCCCGCATCGGGTGACAGGTCAACGCGAGGTCCACCTCGCCGCCGCGCAGCCACGGCACGACGTCCGACAGCCGCGCCTCACGGAGCTGAACCTCGCAGTCGGGGTAGCGGCCGCGGAACACCTCGGTGACGCCGACCAGCAACTGACCCGCCGCTGGTCCGTCGAACGCCACACGCAGCAGGCCGCTCAGGCCGCGTCCGCGCGTGACGGCCTGCTCGAACGCTGCGGTGATCCGCGACCAGGCCGGGCGCATCTCCTCGTACATCTGACGCCCTGCCGAGGACAGTTCCACCCGGCGGCTGGTGCGATGGAACAGCGGAGCGCCGATGCGGCGCTCCAGTTTGGCGATCGTCTGACTGACCCTGGCCGTGGAGACGCGCAGTCGTTCGGCGGTGCGGCCGAAGTGCAGTTCCTCGGCGAGCGTGAGGAACGCCTCCAGTTCGTGTCGCTCCAGCATGGTCCCACCCTCCATCGTTAACCGAGGCTTCACGACCGTTGCTCACACGCGCGTTGATGCTCTCGGTCATCCCTCACAGGATCGGAGGTGCTGGAACAGCGCACCGCCGACCCGCACAGGAGAAGATCATGTACATCACTCGCGACCGCGCCCTGGCCGCCCCCGCGCACGAGACCGCCGCGAGCGTCGCGGAGCTCCGGGACCGTGTGGAGATCACCGACGCTCTCTACCGCTTCGCCCTCGGCCAGGACCTCAAGGACAAGGATCTGTTCGCCTCGGCGTTCGCGGCCGACGCCGAACTGGACTTCCGCCCGGCCGCCGCCAAGTGGGGAGCCAGGCCGCCGCTGATGACCGGGCGCGACACCATCGTCAGCACCATCCTGGCCATGTTCACCGGCCGGGTGGACACCACCCACCAGGTCACCAACCCGCGCGTCGCCGTCGACGGCGACACCGCCCGCCTCACCGCGCTGGTGGAGGCCCAGCACATCCTCACCGCCGACCCCGCCAGGCACGCGCTCCTGAAGAATCCCTACGACGTCGAGCTGGTACGCGACGGCGACCGCTGGGTCATCAGCCGTCTCCGCATCGACAACACCTGGTTCACCGGCGACCCCCACACCGTCTTCGCCTGACCCAGCGACCCGCGACCGGACCTTGCCTCGACGCCCATCTAACAGTATGTACTTGAGTGGTGCATCTGACCCTTATGCCCGATTCATGGAAGTCTGGCGCCATGCGAAAGCTGATCTACGGCATGAACCTGACCCTGGACGGCTATATCGCCGCGGCCGGCGACGACATCGGCTGGAGCGGGCCGCCGAGCGACGAGCTGTTCCAGTGGTGGCTCGACCAGGAGCGGGCGAGCGGCCTGTCGCTGTACGGGCGCAAGCTGTGGGAGACGATGAGCTCCTACTGGCCGACCGGCGACCAGCAGCCCAACGCTGCCCCGGCGGAGATCGAGTTCGCGCGGAACTGGCGGGACATGCCGAAGGTGGTGTTCTCCTCGACGATCGACAAAGTCGACTGGAACACCCGCCTGGTCACCGGCGACGCGGTCGCCGAGATCACCCGACTCAAGGCCGAGGACGGCGGCCCGATGAGCATCGGCGGCGCAACGCTCGCCGGAGCGGCCATGCGGGCCGGGCTGATCGACGAGTACGTGCTAGCCACCTACCCGGTCCTGGTGGGCGACGGCACGCCGTTCTTCACCATGCTGGACAGCTGGGTGAACCTGAACCTGGTGGAGACGCGGACGTTCCCCGGCGGCGTGGTGCTGACCAGATACGAGACGAAGCGCTGAGCGGGTGCCATTGTAGGTACCACAGCTTCGTTAGCAGTGCTTCCTGCGAGGACACCGGAATCCGAGCTTCGTGAGCACTGCCTGTGTCGGTCTGGCATGAGCAATCCCTTCCTGTGAACGTCCTATGACGGTCACGGACCGTAGGGGATGTCAGCCCTGCCTGCGATAGTGCGGCTGTGGACGATGAGACCTTCTGGAACTTGATCGAGCGCTGCCGAGAGCAGACCCAGCACCCGGATGAGCGGCTGTCTTGGCTGCGCGGGCACCTGTCGGGACAGCCTGAGTCGGAGATCGTGCAGTTCCAGATATGCCTTGATCGCGTCCTGGTGCCGACGTTCACCTGGGATCTGTGGGCGGCCGCAGACCGGATCTTGGGCTGGTGCTCCGACGACAGCTTCTTCTACTTCCGACTCTGGCTGGTCGGGCTGGGCCGCGACACCTTCGAGCGCGTGGCCCAGGATCCTGATGCGCTCGCCGACTCACCGGAGGTTCAGCGGCTCGCCGGCCGATCTCCAAGGGCCTGGTCGGACGAAGAATGGCCCGAGTGGGAAGAGCTGGACTACGTCGCTGGGCACGCATTCGAGGACGTGACAGGGAAGACGGACGACGACTTCCACGATGCCACGGATGCTCTCCACATTGAGGATCTCGAACCGAGAGAGCCAGTTGGCGAGCGGTGGGACGTGAACCGCGATGAGGAGTCAGCACGTCGTCTGCCGCGCCTGACTGCGCTGTTTCCCGTTGTTGAGGCGAAATAGCTGGTCGTCATCCACGAGGTGGGACCGCTGGTCCGACGATGAGCTCAGACAACTACGCGGGTGGGCACCGCATCCGGACGTCCATAGGCGAGGACCTGAGCAAGGACTTCCCGGAACAAGGTGATGTCTTCGGTCGGTGCTTCGATGACGGCCTCGATCTCGCTGTCGCTCAACCGCAGGTCCTCCAGCGCCTCAGGTTTGAGCGACACGCGGAGAACGTTGCCCGTCAGGACAGCTTCACGTACACAGCCATATGCCGTCCCTTGTCCGGCTGTGACCAGGCAGTGTGTATCCATCCCTAGCGCTACCTCCTGATCATCAGGCTCCTCCTCCCCCGCCATGAACATCAAGATGAAGCCGCTTCCGTCCTCCCCCTCTGCAAGGGCAGCTTCGGTGAAGTAGCCGTCAGGGTCGATCTCTGTTGTGGCGGCGCGAGCAGTGAATCGGTACGTCATGACCGGGTTCTATCAACACGACCAGCCAAGCATTGAAGCAGGGGCGGGCGGCATCAGTTGAGGGACGCGAAGCCCTGAGACTGGTCCAGGTGGAATGGTGAACCGGGGCTCTCCGGCACCCAGCCCAAGGCGCGAGCTTCCCGGATGGCGGCAGCCACGGCGGATGGAAGAATCGGCTCGGCCGATGCGGCGAACCAGTTGCTCGGATGCGGTTGGTCAGTGGCCACGATCAGCGTGGTGCCCGGGAGTTCGAAGTGCTCGACGGCGTAGGTCAGAGGGGACGAGACAAGTCCCTGGCTGTAGGTGGGCCGACCGCGCACCCTCCAGCGATAGGTGATGCCGTCGACGAGTATGCGTCGCGACCCCTTCTTGACCAGTGCCATGGTTCCTCCCTCACCCCGGACAATAGGGAACGACGAGCTTCCGTGTCGCCCGGTATTCGGACTGTCAGGGAGACCGGCTTCCTGGACTGCGGAGCTTGATTCCCCAGCCCTTGGAGGCACGAGCAAGGGTCGACTGGCTTGCTCCGCATTCGGCTGAGAGTTCCGCGATGGTTCTTCTGCGATGTAGGTACTCGCATTCGAACCAGTCCCGATCGATGGCGTGCTCCCGTCTGCGGCCTGGCGGGTGGAGCGGGACACCGGTCCTGGTGAGTTCCCCTCGGACGACGCTGGTACTTGTGCCGATGAGCTTGGCGATCTTGGCGATCGACAGCTGTTGCTCGACGTAGAGCTCGCGCAGACGGTCTGCTCCCAGGTCTCCGACGCGTGGTGTGGGGTCATTCGGCCGCCTCGTCTGCCTCGGGATTTCAGGGAATGTCCTGCCGGTGGCATCGCAGTGCAGGCGGATATCCTCGAAACTCAGCCCGGTCACTGAGGCAACTTCGGTGAGCGAAGCACCCTGGCTTCTCAAGGTGTGTACGGGGTCGCGATCCAGGAGCTCAGGGTCGTGTCCTGGCCAGTTGGAGCCTGTGATCCACTCAGTCGGCGGCTCCCAGAAGACCGGCTCATCGATGATGCCGCGAGCATCGAGCGCTGCCCTGGCTTGCTGGACGATGAGTTCCCTGAGGGCGGGGTGCATGCGGAACCTCAGGACGTTCCAGCCTGTGCAGACCGTGGGAGAGTCCATTCGCTGGCCGGTCAAGCTGGTCAGATCAGAGCCGGTCAGTAGCTGTCTGAGATAGAGGTCGACAAGCCGCAGGTGGCGTGATCCGGCAGGTCTCCATCCCTGGCGTTTGCAGAGATCCTCGTGGAGCTTGCGATCGAGGTGTACGGACGCGTCGGGTGAGCCGAAGAGCGCTCGGCGGCGCTCGTAGTCGATCGGGCACCCATCGCTGTCCAGGGCGTCCGCGAGTTGGGCGAGGACGGATACGAGGGGGTGGTGCCGGCCTTCATGAGTGCCCAGGAGAATCTGCACGGCCCGCTTGCTGGCGGGGACTCCAAGCATGGTGCATGCATGGGGGTAGCTGAACGAGAACGGTGCCCGTGCGAGGAGCAAGAGAGCGGACAGAGCACAGCGCTGGGGATATGACTGATAGTTGGGCGCATGGCTATCGGCAAGCCGTATCGTCCAAGAGGGCCACAGCAGCTTCGGGATCATGGTGGAGCGACGCCGTAGGTCTGCTCTTGTAATTCGGGGGATGGCCGGCGTCGGCGTTGCCGTTCCATATCGAAGTCGGTGGTGGGCCTGCAGACCCGAATCCAACGAGGCCAACACACGCGACATCAGTGAAGTACTGAGAGTCCGATACGTTCGAACGACGTTGGCCGGGGAAGCTGTCGAGAACCGCTGCCGATCCCCTCGCGTGATCCAGTCCAGGACTTCGCCACCAGGGTCGTCGTCGCGATAGGCGGCGAGCGCAATAACAGCGCCTGCTGCGACGGTCACGGCATCCTCGGCACCGAGGCCGTTGAGTAGGCGGAGAGGCGAGTCCCGAAGTTCACTCGCTGCTGCGCCGATGGCCGGCGGGAGCTGCACGGGATCCGTGTGGAGAACGGCGACACCTTTCCAGGCAAGGACGTAAAGGTCGCGCAGTGTTTCACCCACTCGCGCCCGGTCTTCGCCACCGAGGATCTTGTCGACGTCGGCTTGCGCTGCCACCACTGCGCCGTCCCGCGGCACGGCGAGTGCTGAACTGGTGCGCAACGGATGCGTGCACCGCTTTCTCCCCGAGCTGTCTGCATGGCCGTGACGGCCCATGGGCAACGGAGGGACTTCACAGACAGGGCAGGTGTCGACAAGCAGCACGTTGTGTCGCCGACAGGCGAATACCCACGGCAAGCGCCAGCTGAGCTGCCAGCGGTCTTGATCGTCGGCCAGGCAGAGCGGGCAGTACCGGCTGCCACTGGTACCGCGCCAGGTCGGCGGGCGTCCCAAGCCCCGCGTCTGTGTTCGGATGGTGATGGTGATCGCGTCGTGAGGCTGGAGTGTCATGCCGATGAGGGCGTCTGGTAGCACTCCCGTGCGGCACGAGAGTCTCTCCCGCTCGTGGTCGGTCAGCGCGACCACCATGCGTCGGGTCCGGGTCTTGTAGAGACCGAGAAAGTTCAGGAAGCCAGGGGCGTCGGTGTGCAGCCGGGAAGCGTATGTCTCGATCCAGCTGTCCAGGGCCTCGCCGGGCAGGGGAGGCTCCCAGATCGGGATGCGCTCGTCAGTCCACGTCGTCACGCCGACTTCTTCCGGCTCTGTGGTCTGGACACTGGGCGCGTGGTGAGAAGGCCAGCCTCGATCTCCGCTTCGAGTTCCTTGCGAGCTTGTTCTGCAGCGGCGTCGTTCTTCACCTGATTCATCAGGTCCTCATCGAGGCGTTCGTGGCCGGAGCGGATCGCGCGCAGGCAGCCGCGGTTGATCAAGGCCATGAGTGAAGCAAAGTGCCCCGTGGAGCGTGCATAGAGGTAGTCCGACAGATCCTGGGCGAGCATCCCGGGGTACTTCTCGGCCAGGATGAGCTTCCGTTCGATCGTCTTGAGCAGGGTCTGCCACTGAAGACGACCCTCATCGTCCTCGATTTGGAATGGCGGCAGCGTGAGCGGGGTAGTGCGGCGCCCAAACTGGGCGAGTGCCGTCTCCTGGCCGGAGAAGCCTTCGCGGAGCACCCCGCGCTGCTGGACGCCGACGCCGACGTAGATCAGGGTGACCGGGAAGACGTTCGCCAGGTACTTCAATTGGTTTGCCATGCGGACCGAGTTGGAGTTCGCCCCGGCGAGGAAGTGGATGTCATCAATGATGATCGCGGAGGTCTTCATGGACAGCACGGCGTCCACGGCTCGTTCGGCCAGGGTGTCGGCGTCCCCGGTGACCGGGAGTCCGTAGAAGCGGCAGATGGCGGCGTTCAGGCCACGGATCTGTGTGTTCCCGCTGAGCGCGATGTAGATGGTGGGCACTCTGCGGTGTCCGCTGGGGGTGGTCTCCCCTCGTAGGGCGACCTGCTTGCGGAACAGAGCGCGCCCGTAGGCCCGCACTGCTGTGCTCTTGCCGAGTCCTGGGTAGGCGTCCACCAGGGCAGCGGGTTTGGTCTTGTCGCCGTCCTGTCGGTTCGACTCGACGATCTCGGCCAAGGCTTCGTGCAGCGCGAGGAGCTGGGGTGTCTCGATCGGTCCGATGTTGGCGTGCCAGACTTCCCGGCCGTCGTTGTGCACCAGCAGGTCCCGCGCCGGTAGGGCGGCGAGCTGGGCCTGGGTCAGCTGCTGGGGCTGGATGCGGTCCGTGCCGTTGACCTCCTGCAACCAGCCCGTGAGCCGGGTGGGGGTGTACTGGCGGTCGTCGCCTTCGAACGGTTCGAGGCCGTCTGTGGTGCTCAACGGCTGTTCCAGACGTCAGCGTAGTAGTCATCCTCGTCGATCATGGCGATGCTGTCGTCGCCGGGGAAGGCGGCATCGCACTCATCGTCTTCGTCGTCGTCCCCACCCAGGTCTTCGTTCTGAGCTCCGACGACACGCAGGCCAGGTCCTCCGGACTCTTCTGCAGGGCCGGATTCCTGCGTACCGAAGGTGGTGATCCGCCGGACCGAGGGCAGTGCGGCGACCTCATCCTTCGCGTCCAGTGGTTCGTCGTCCTCGCTCACCAGCCGCAGCCGTTCCTGGGACAGTCTCACCGCCATCCGCCGTTCGATGCGATCTGCCGCCAGCCCCGCACCCCACCGTTCCAGGAGTTCGATCAGCGCACGTTTGGTGTCCGGGAAACGGTGGGTCCTCTTGGCCAGCCGGCGAGCGTAGACCAACGCTTCCCGGCTGACCGGCCCGCCGAGGGCGGCAGCGTGCTCCCACTCGAGCGTGCGCCACGTCCGCTGTTTCGGATCCTGGAAGTACACCCTGGTGACATCGCCGCGGTCCACCGCAATTGGCCACTTGCCGGCATCCGCCCCGCGATAGGGACTGGGCTGGTTGCGGTAGTCGTTCAGCGCGTCACCGTTGTAACGCAGCCCCTCGACCTCGACCCCGTAGTGGTGGATCGGGACACGTTCCTCTTCCAGGAACTCGAGGGCCAGGTTCGGCCGGGCCGGGATCCTCAGCGGTCCGGCTCGGGTGACGCCGTGCTCGAACATATCCATTGGGCTGACCTTCAGCCCCGGCACCTCCGGGATGCACAGCCCGTGGTGGTGGCGTCGGTGATAGATCTGCGTGATCCACTCACGGATGATCGCTTCGAGTTCGTCGATGAAGAAGAACGCCTCGTCCTCAACCTTCTCACCGCGGCTGTGCACATCCGAGCCCTTGTAGCCCGGCAGCGCGGCCAGCAGCCCCTGGTTGAGCGTGCGGAACCAGCGCTCGATGGGCTTGTCCGTGGGTGTCTTCGGCCGGGCCGGCTGCAGTGAGATGTCCAGCTTCGCGCAGACACTTTGGATGTGGTTCGAGAGATAGACCTTGCCGTGGTCGAAGATGATCGTCTCGGCCGCGACCGTGGGTAGCAGCGGCTGCCCGTCCCGGTCGACCAGCTTGTCCGCGTCGACTACCACGGTGGACGGCACCCCGCAGTACGGCAGCGGGTCACCCCCGTCCTCTGATACTTCTCGAGGCCGGACCGTCTCGAACAACACTCCGGCCACATCCGTCGACTTCGTCGACACCGGAGTGAGCCTCAAGCCGGTGATGCACCGGCTGTAGAGATCCATCGCGACGGTGAGTTCGCATCGCACCCACCGGCAGGTCACCGGCTCCATCGCGAAGACGTCCAGGCAGTTGGTGTCGAGCACCACGTACTCGCCCGGCCGTGTTGCCCGCAGCCGACCATAGGTCCCTTTCGGGGCGTTAGCGATCGACCGCTTCCCCTTCGTGCTGCCCTCGAAGGCGTTCGTGCCCTTGGACAGCGCCCGCAGCAGCTCGTAGCCCGTTGTACGGGAAGGAACCGGAACCGTGTCCTTCCCGAACTCCTTGGTCAGACGCTCCTCGATCTCGATCAGAACCAGATTCCGTACCGGCCGGGAGGACTTCTCGTGGCCCTTCAGCACTGCCCGGGCCATCTCCAGCCAGCGGTCATCGGCTCGGTCCAGCACACTCGCCGTGGGACGTTCATGCACCAGCCCGGCCGGTCCCGAGCGCTTCACTTGCCGTACCCAGTTCCGGATCGTGCTCTCGGCGACTCCAAGTTCCGCGGCCTTGGCCGCGTACCGGTGCATCCGCGGTGTTCCGGGCGCGTAGTCGGGCCGTGGCTCACCCGGAAGGGCCAGGACCTCGTTGCCAAGCCGGTAGCCGGTCAGGACCTCTTGAATATGACGGAATCTCCGGGTCAGTTCGTCATCGCCATCGTCGTCGAGGCTGCTCAGGACAGCCGCAGCCGCTGGCCCGTCCTCCTGCGGCACCGGAACGAGGATCTCGGTAGTGGGATGCGCCAGCAGCACAGAGATGTCGACCTGCCGCCACTTCGGCACTCCGACAACCGCAGCCGTCGGCTGAAGAAGGATCCGGCGGCCCTCGATCTCAGCAACGGTGAACTGCTCGCCGTCAAAGCTGATCGGAAGCCCCGGCCGCAGGTGCGTCGTCCAGGCAGTCATGCGCACTTCCGCAGCACCGATGCACCCGACAACGGACGTGAAAGATCCGTCGTCAGCCGCCCGGACCACAACAGCGCCATCAGCGCCGGCCTCGCCTCCTCGGGCAGCCGGCCGCCCGCCAACCGGCGCTCGGCCAAGGCCAGCTCCTCACCGTCCACCACCTGCTGCCACGCATGCTCCACCTCAGGCTCAGGCACCACACCTGGGCGCCGGTAGCCGGCCAGGAACCGCACGTTCTCCAGCAACACCCGATCGGCTCCGGACCAAATCTCGTAGTCCCAGCCGTGCTGCCGAAACAGCTCGCCCGGCCATGCCAGGGCTTCCGCGACCTTCGGATCCTCCAGCCGGTTCGCGGGTTTGACGTTGACCACCCGCACCGTCCCCGAGCAGGTGACCAGCAGAAAGTCCGGAACGTGGTGCCGAACCCGGTCACCGACTCGAGCCGCCAGGCGGCACGGCTGAGCGAATATGCCCTTCACCGCTGGATCAAAGTCCGCCAGCAGCAGCCTGGCCAGCTCCAGTCGGCTCTCGTAGACCACGTGCCCGCCCGTCGTGGCGGACGAGTATTTGCCCGAGTAGTGGGTCATTCCGTGGACCGATCGGACATCCCGCCATGGCTTCGACTCGGCGAAGTCCGCCAGCCGCAGCTGCCGTACCGGCACTTCACGTACCGGCGCGTCCTCGTACCGGATCGAAGCCGTTGGAATCTTGCGTGTACGACGGGCGCTGCCCGAGCTCCGCACTGCCATGCTGGGACGGTACGGAGCACAGGCAGCACCCCTCTGGAGAAGATCGAAAGAGGCGGATCGCGGATCGCGACTGAACGTAGTCGTTGTCAACGGGATCGCGGATTTGCCAGCCCACTGCTAACGAACAGCCTTCATTGCTAACGAAGTCGCGGATCCTAGAGCCATTCGCTCAGGTCTGCGCCATGTCCACGAAGCGCGAGTAGTGGCCTTGGAAGGCGACCGTGATCGTGGCCGTCGGGCCGTTACGGTGCTTGGCCACGATCATGTCGGCCTCACCCGCACGGGGTGACTCCTTCTCGTACGCGTCCTCGCGATGCAACAGGATCACCATGTCCGCGTCCTGCTCGATCGAGCCCGACTCTCGCAGGTCGGAGACCATGGGCTTCTTGTCCGTGCGCTGCTCGGGGCCACGGTTCAGCTGGGAGAGCGCGATCACGGGGAGCTCTAGCTCCTTGGCCAGCAGCTTGAGGTTCCGGGACATGTCCGAGACCTCCTGCTGGCGGCTCTCGGCCCGCTTGGACCCGCCGGACTGCATCAGCTGGAGATAGTCGATCACCACAAGCCGTAGGTCGTTGCGCTGCTTGAGGCGGCGGCACTTGGCCCGGATCTCCATCATCGACAGGTTGGGCGAGTCGTCGATGTACAGCGGAGCGGCCGATACATCGGGCATCCGGCGCGCGAGCCGGGTCCAGTCCTCGTCCGTCATCGTGCCGGAGCGCATGTGGTGCAGCGCGACGCGGGCCTCGGCGGACAGCAGGCGCATCGCGATCTCGTTGCGCCCCATCTCCAGAGAGAAGATCACGCTCGGCAGGTTGTTCTTGATGGAGGCGGTGCGGGCGAAGTCCAGCGCCAGGGTCGACTTACCCATGGCGGGACGGGCCGCGATGATCACCATCTGTCCGGGGTGCAGGCCGTTGGTCAGCGAGTCGAAGTCCGTGAACCCGGTCGGCACACCGGTCATCTCACCGCTGCGGGAGCCGATCGCCTCGATCTCGTCGAGCGCGCCCTCCATGATGTCGCCGAGCGGCAGATAGTCCTCACTGGTGCGCTGCTCGGTGACGGCGTAGATCTCGGCCTGTGCGCTGTTGACGATCTCGTCCACGTCGCCGTCGGCCGCGTATCCCATCTGCGTGATACGTGTCCCGGCCTCGACCAGGCGGCGCAGTACCGCCCGTTCATGGACGATCTCCGCGTAGTACTCGGCGTTGGCCGCGGTCGGGACGGACTGGACCAGGGTGTGCAGATACGATGCGCCACCCACCTTGGTGACCTCGCCGCGCTTGGTCAGCTCGGCGGCGACCGTGATCGGGTCGGCCGGCTCGCCCTTGGCGTAGAGATCGAGGACGGCCTGGTAGATGGTCTCGTGCGCGGGGCGGTAGAAGTCGTTGCCCTTGAGGACCTCGACGACGTCGGCGATCGCGTCCTTGGACAGGAGCATGCCGCCAAGCACCGACTGCTCGGCGTCCAGGTCCTGGGGCGGTACGCGCTCGAAGGTGGAGCCGCCGTCCCAGCCACCGTTGTCCCGGCCCCGGTCGTGCTGCTCATCCCGGCCCCGGCCGCCGTCGCGGCGCTGGCGGGAGACGGGCAGACGGTCACTGGGACCGTCTTCGGCCCAGGGCTCGTCCAAGGGCTCGGAGATACTCACCGGGCCGCCTCCTCCCGTCCGCCACGCGGACCTCGCCGTGCACCACATTCCTACGGCACGGCACTGACAAAGCGAGAAGCCCGACTCCGTTTCTGACGCATCGGTTCTGCCGGGTCCTGAGACCTGGAAACGGGGGTGGGCGCCGGTCCACGGTAGGCCCGCGGGCACCGTCAGCCAATCTGGTTATCCACAGGCCCTGTGGATGACGGACCTATGACTGTGGAGAACCCGCCCAATCCTGTGCACAGCCCGGTGGACAGTTCTGTGAACAAGCCCTCAGCCGTTTGAGAAAACCATCTCTGACCAGCCACTTCACCACCCACTCGCTGTGCATAACAAAAACTTCCCCAGTCGGCCCAAGATCCGCGTGGCCCGCACGGCACCGAGTGCCCATCAACCAGCAAGGTAAGGGTCACAATCCAGTTGCGTCTCTTACCTGTGGAAGATTAGATTGGTGCCCATGACACAGGCTCCCCCGACCCTCAAAGCGGTCCGCCGCCAGCATGACCGAGAGATCGTCGCGCTGGCCGTCCCCGCCTTCGGGGCACTCGTGGCCGAGCCACTCTTCGTCATGGCCGACACCGCCATCATCGGCCATCTCGGCACCGCCCAGCTGGCCGGTCTCGGCGTGGCCTCGGCACTCCTGATGACAGGGGTCAGTGTCTTCGTATTCCTCGCCTACGCGACCACGGCCGCGGTCGCGCGCCGCGTCGGCGCGGGCGACCTTTCCTCCGCCATCCGCCAGGGCATGGACGGCATCTGGCTCGCCTTGCTGCTCGGCGCCCTGGTCACGGCCGTCGCACTGCCCACCGCTCCGGCCCTGGTCGACCTGATAGGCGCCTCGGACACCGCAGCACCCTACGCCACCACCTACCTGCGGATCTCCGTCCTCGGCATCCCCGCGATGCTCATCGTCCTAGCCGCCACCGGCGTCCTGCGCGGACTACAGGACACCAAAACGCCGCTCTACGTGGCCCTCGCGGGCTTCACCGCCAATGTCGCGCTGAACGGCGCCCTGGTCTACGGCGCCGACCTCGGCATCGCCGGGTCCGCCTGGGGCACCGTCATCGCCCAGTGGGGCATGGCCGTCGCCTACCTCGTCGTCGTCGTGCGCGGGGCACGGAGGTACGGCGCCTCACTGCGGCCCGAGGCAGCCGGTATCCGAGCCTGCGCCCAGGCGGGGACCCCGCTGCTGGTCCGTACGCTCTCGCTGCGCGCGATCCTGATGATCGCCACCGCTGTCGCCGCGCGGCTGGGTGATGCCGAGATCGCCGCCCACCAGATCATTCTGACCCTGTGGAGCTTCCTGGCCTTCGCTCTCGATGCCATCGCCATCGCCGGACAGGCCATCATCGGCCGATACCTGGGAGCGGGGGACGCCCAGGGGGCTCGGGAAGCGTGCCGCCGGATGGTTCAGTGGGGCATCGCCTCGGGCGTCGCCCTGGGCGTCCTCGTGGTCGCGACCCGGCCGGTCTTTCTGCCCATGTTCACCAGCGATCCCGGTGTACGGGACACCGCGTTGGGCGCCCTGCTGGTGGTGGCGCTCTGCCAGCCGGTCTCGGGCATCGTCTTCGTGCTCGACGGGGTGCTGATGGGCGCTGGGGACGGGCCTTACCTCGCGTGGGCGATGCTGGCCACCCTGGCCGCCTTCATCCCGGCCGCCCTGTTGGTCCCCGTGTTCGGTGGCGGTCTCGCGGCGCTCTGGGGTGCGATGACTCTGATGATGACGGTCCGCATGCTGACGCTGTGGCTGCGGACTCGCTCGGGCCGCTGGATCGTCACCGGCGCTACCCGCTGACCAACCCGCCCCGCCCGACCCTCTCTCGACGCCTGTTTCACGTGAAACCGGGTGGGTTTCACGTGAAACAGCCAGAGCACAGCAGAAGGGCCGCACCAGCGGTGCGGCCCTTCTCACGCTCAACCGAGCGCGGCGCTTACGCGTTGATGACCTCGATGTTGACCTTGGCGGCCACCTCGGGGTGCAGACGCACGGACGCCTCGTGGGCGCCCAGCGACTTGATCGGCGCGCCCAGCTCAATGCGGCGCTTGTCGACCTCGGGGCCACCGGCAGCCTTGATCGCGGAAGCGATGTCGGCAGCGGTCACGGCGCCGAAGAGGCGGCCGGCCTCGCCGGAGCGAGTAGCCAGACGCACCTTGACCGCCTCGAGCTGGCCCTTGATCTGGTTGGCCTGCTCGATGGTCTGGATCTCGTGGATCTTGCGAGCACGACGGATCTGCTCGACGTCCTTCTCGCCGCCCTTGGTCCAGCGGATCGCGAAACCACGCGGGACCAGGTAGTTGCGAGCGTAGCCGTCCTTGACGTCAACGACGTCGCCGGCGGCGCCGAGGCCGGAGACCTCGTGGGTGAGGATGATCTTCATGATTCGGTCACCCTTCCCTTATCGCGCGGTGGACGTGTAGGGCAGCAGCGCCATCTCACGGCTGTTCTTGACGGCCGTGGCGACGTCACGCTGGTGCTGCGTGCAGTTGCCGGTCACGCGGCGGGCACGGATCTTGCCGCGGTCGGAAATGAACTTCCGCAGCATGTTCGTGTCCTTGTAGTCCACGTAGACGGTCTTGTCCTTGCAGAATGCGCAGACCTTCTTCTTCGGCTTGCGCACAGGCGGCTTAGCCATGGTGTTTCTCCTGTGTGATCAAGAAGTGTGGGGTGTGAGCCGCCCCTAGAAGGGGGGCTCGTCCGAGTAGCCGCCGCCGGAGCCGCCGGAGCCTCCGCCCCAGCCGCCACCGCCGCCCTGCTGGCCGCCGCCGGCCGGCGCACCGGTCGCCCAGGGATCACCGGCGGGAGCACCGCCGCCCTGCTGCTGACCGCCACCGGAGCCGCCGCCCCAGTTGCCGCCGCCCTGCTGGCCGCCACCGCCGAACCCGCCCTGGCCGCCGCGACCTGAGGTCTTGGTGACCTTGGCCGTGGCGTTGCGCAGGCTGGCGCCGACTTCGTCGACGTCCAGCTCGTAGACCGTGCGCTTGACGCCCTCACGGTCCTCGTAGGACCGCTGCTTCAGCCGGCCCTGCACAATGACGCGCATGCCTCGCTGAAGCGACTCCGCGACGTTCTCCGCCGCCTGGCGCCAGACCGAGCAGGTGAGGAAGAGGCTCTCGCCGTCCTTCCACTCGTTGGTCTGACGGTCGAAGGTGCGGGGAGTGGACGCGACACGGAACTTCGCGACCGCCGCACCGGAGGGGGTGAAGCGCAGCTCGGGGTCATCGACAAGGTTGCCGACGACCGTGATGACGGTCTCGCCTGCCATGGGGGAACCTCTCGGCGGGTTGCTGCTGGCTGCTTGCTGCTACTCGATTCCCGGACTCGGCTGAGCGGGGAAGCTCAGTGGGTCTCGGGACGGAGGACCTTGGTCCGGAGGACCGACTCGTTCAGGTTCATCTGGCGGTCGAGCTCCTTGACGACCGCAGGCTCGGCCTGCAGGTCGATGACCGAGTAGATGCCCTCGGGCTTCTTCTTGATCTCGTACGAGAGACGACGACGGCCCCAGGTGTCGACCTTCTCGACCTTTCCGTTGCCCTCACGGACGACGGAGAGGAAGTTCTCGATCAGCGGAGAGACAGCACGCTCTTCGAGATCGGGGTCGAGGATGACCATCACCTCGTAGTGACGCATGTGGAACCCACCTCCTTTGGACTCAGCGGCCACGGTCGTTCCGTGGCAGGAGGGTTGTGATGCGTACGCAACGGTATCGGCCGCCACTGACAATCGGCCCCGCAAGCGGGAGCTGATGCCGTGGCCTGGGCAGACACCGGTGCAGACGGTACAGACTACCCGCAGGCCGCTTCCGGTTGAAATCCGGTGGTCAGGAGGCGCAATCTGGACACATCGGGTGTCGATGGCGCTACGATGCGCCTCTTTCGCCAGGAGGTGCCCCTCATGGCACAGGCAATACGACGCAACACCGCTGGCTCGCTCCTCGCCACGGACGGCAAACCCCACCCCCTGCAGGACACGATGCTCGCCCTCGCCCTCGTGCTGGGCGCCACAGCGCTGGTCACGGCGATGTGGCACAGCCTGCATCTGCTCACCTCCTGGGCAGGGCTCATCGGCATCCTGGCCGCCGGGTACGGGCAGTTCATCTCCGAGACGACCCGAGAGCGGTTCGGGCTGATCCTCGGCCTGGGGGCGTCCGCCGTCGGCTTCTATCTCGGTATGTCGCACGGCGGCCTGTTCGGCGGTGTGATCGGCTTCTAGGCGGGTCGGCTCGGCCTACCTGCTGGGTGGCCAGCCGGGGCGCTCCCCAGGCGCAGTAGGCTTCGGCGCGAGAGCCGGAGCCCCTGCCCCATGGGGACACACCTGCCGAGGAGCGCCCCGCATGAGCCTGACCCTGAGGACCATCAGCCAAGAGCAGCACCTGGCGTACATCCAGAGCCTGCCGTCGGCTAGCCACTGCCAGGTCCCGGCGTGGGCGAACGTCAAGAACGAGTGGCGTTCCGAGAGCCTTGGCTGGTTCGACAAGAACGGCGGGCTGGTCGGTGTCGGCCTGGTGCTCTACCGGCAGCTTCCCAAGATCAAGCGTTATCTCGCCTATCTGCCCGAGGGCCCGGTCATCAACTGGCACGCGCCGAATCTCGAGGACTGGCTGGCGCCGATGCTGGCGCATCTGAAGCAGCAGGGCGCGTTCTCGGTGAAGATGGGCCCGCCGGTGGTCATCCGCCGGTGGCAGGCTCCCACGATCAAGAAGGGCATCCAGGACCCGGAGGTCAAGCGGCTGCGGGACATCGAGGCCGATGTCATCGAGCCGCGCGCGTTCGAGGTGGCCGACCGGCTCCGCAAGATGGGCTGGCAGCAGGGCGAGGACGGCGGGGCCGGGTTCGGCGACGTACAGCCGCGATACGTGTTCCAGGTGCCGCTCGCGGGCCGCGCGCTCGACGAGGTCCAGAAGGGCTTCAACCAGCTGTGGCGGCGCAACATCAAGAAGGCTGACAAGTCCGGCGTCGAGGTCGTCCAGGGCGGCTACGACGATCTGCCGGTGTGGCAGCAGCTGTACGAGGTCACCGCTGAGCGCGACCGGTTCCGGCCACGGCCGTTGAGCTACTTCCAGCGGCAGTGGACGGCGCTCAACTCCGAGGACCCCAACCGGATGCGCCTGTACTTCGCCAAGCACGAGGGCGAGCCGCTGGCCGCCGCCACGATGATCACCGTTGGCAGCCATGTCTGGTACTCCTATGGCGCCTCGGTCAACCACAAGCGCGAGGTGCGGCCGTCCAACGCCATGCAGTGGCGCATGCTCCGCGACGCGTACGCGCTCGGCGCGAGCGTCTACGACCTGCGCGGCATCTCCGACTCCCTGGACGAGACCGACCACCTCTTCGGCCTGATCCAGTTCAAGGTCGGCACCGGCGGCGAGGCCGTCGAGTACGTCGGTGAATGGGACTTCCCGCTCAACAAGGTGCTGCACAAGGCGCTCGACATCTACATGTCGCGCCGCTGACCAGCCCTTCCACGCTCCTTCCGCACTCCTCCACACCTCGACATACCGCTGAGACGAGAAAGGTTCCGGGACCGGCATGGCGCTCACGCTTTACGTCGACACCGCGCGCTGGCGAGCACATCACAAGCATGTGTTCGAGCAGTTCCCGGGGATCATCCCCGTCTGCAAGGGCAACGGATACGGCTTCGGTCACGAACGGCTGGCCGAGGAGGCGACCCGGCTCGGCGCCGACACGCTCGCCGTAGGCACCACGTACGAGGCCGCCCGGATCAAGGACTGGTTCAGCGGCGACCTGCTGGTGCTGACCCCGTTCCGGCGGGGAGAGGAGCCGGTTCCGCTGCCCGACCGGGTGATCCGCTCGGTGTCCTCCGTGGACGGCGTGCACGGCCTGGTCGGCGCGCGGGTGGTCATCGAGGTCATGAGCTCGATGAAGCGGCACGGCGTCAGTGAGCAGGACCTGCCCGGACTGCGGGCGGCCATCGAGGACGTGCGTCTGGAGGGCTTCGGCATCCATCTGCCGCTGGACCGGGCCGACGGCTCGGACGCGGTCGAGGAGGTCATCGGCTGGATGGACCGGCTGCGCGCGGCCCAGCTGCCGCTGCACACCATGTTCGTCAGCCATCTCTCCGCCGAGGAGCTCGGCCGCCTGAGGCAGCAGTTCCCGCAGACCCGCTTCCGGGTGCGCATCGGCACCCGGCTGTGGCTCGGCGACCACGACGCGACCCAGTACCGCGGCTCGGTCCTGGACGTCACCCGCGTCGCCAAGGGCGAGCGTTTCGGCTACCGCCAGCAGAAGGCCGCGTCCGACGGCTACCTGGTGGTGGTAGCGGGCGGTACGTCGCACGGCGTCGGCCTGGAGGCACCCAAGGCACTGCACGGGATGATGCCGCGGGCCAAGGGCGTCGCCCGTGCGGGTCTCGCGACCGTCAACCGCAATCTCGCGCCGTTCGTGTGGGCCGACAAGCAGCGCTGGTTCGCGGAGCCACCGCATATGCAGGTGTCGATCCTGTTCGTGCCGTCGGACGCTCCGGAGCCCAAGCTCGGCGACGAGCTGGTGGCCCATCTGCGGCACACCACCACACAGTTCGACCGCCTCATCGACCGCTGAGCACGAATACGTCTTCCGCGCCGTCCAGGACACCGCCCGACGGGTCGTCCGAGCCGTCCTGCCGCACCATGTCGCGCTCAGGCCGCAGGATGTCGCGTACGACGACGGCGCACAGGTAGAGCGTGCCCAGCAGATGTGCGGCGATCACCAGCTGGTACCCCTCTTCCGGCAGGCCCTGGTGCTTGTCGCCGCTCGTCGTGTACGCGAGATACATCCAGATCCCCAGGAAGTACAGGACCTCGCAGGCCTGCCAGATCAGGAAATCACGCCAGCGCGGCCTGGCCAGCACCGCGAGCGGGATCAGCCACAGGACGTACTGCGGTGAGTAGACCTTGTTGGTGAGGATGAAGGCCGCCACGATCAGCAGGGCCAGCTGAGCGAACCGCGGCCTGCGCGGGGCGGCCAGCGTAAGCGCGGCAACCCCGAGGCACGCCAGCAGCATCAGCGCGGTGGCCAGCGTGTTCACCGTCTCCGTCTCGAGCGGACTGCTCATGCGCTGCTGGAGGATGAGCCAGAAGGAGCCGAAGTCCGTCCCTCGCTCCTGGCTGAAGACGTAGAATTCCTTCCACCCGGCTGGCGCGAGCAGCATCACCGGCAGGTTCACCACAAGCCAGGCGCTGACCGCGCCGACTGCGGCGAGTCCGAACTCCCGCCACTTCCCCGCTCTCCAGCACAGCAGCAGCAGCGGACCGAGCAGCAGGAAGGGGTAGAGCTTGGCCGCGGTCGCGAGACCGAGCAGTACGCCGAAGGCCAGGGCACGCCCACGCGACCACATCAGCATCGCGGCGGCCGTGAGCGCGAGAGCGAGCAGATCCCAGTTGATGGTGGCCGTGAGCGCGAAGGCGGGCGCGAGAGCGACCAGCAGGCCGTCCCAGGGGCGACGCCGGTGGGTACGCGCGACACAGACCGCGATGACCACCGCGCAGACCATCAGCATGCCGGAGTTCACCAGCCAGTAGATCTGCTCACGGTGCATGATGCTTCCGCCGTCCGGGACGAACCAGGACGCGACCTCCATGAACAGGCCGGTCAGCACCGGGTACTCAAGGTACTTGTGAGCGCCGGGCAGCTCGTCGAAGTACGGCACCAGGCCCTCGGCGAAGCCACGCCCCGCGAAGAGATGCGGGATGTCGGAGTAGCACGCGTGCGTGTACTGCGAACCAGCGCCGAAGAACCACGCCCCGTTGTAGCAGGGCAGCTTCTGCACCATGCCGAGGGCGAACATGCCGATGGCGACCAAGGCGATGACGCGTACCGGAGTCCACCAGCTCTGGCCGAGCAGCGCCCGCTTTCCTAGCGGTCCGCCGATCAGCTCGCTGCCCGCCGCGGCGACCTCGTCCTGCCGCGTCGGCGGCACCGGGTCCGTGTGCGGCACCGGGCTCGTCCTGCTCGTCGTCATGCGCTCATCCTGCCGCATACGCCCCAGAAGACCGTGAGGGCCGCCACGCCGTGTGGCGTGGCGGCCCTCGTTTCACGTGAAACGGACGATCGGGGCGCGGCTATTCGCTCGTGCCCCACCAACCCCCATTGTTGTTGCCGTTCCCGTTCCCGTTCCCGTTGCCGTTGCCGTCGGTCGTGGAGCCGTCTGTGGTGCCGCCGTCGGTCGTGGCCCCGTCCGTGGTCCCGCCGCCGTTCGTCGCACCGTCCGTGAGCCCGCCGTCCGTGGTCCCGCCATCGGTCGTCCCACCGTCGGTCGTCCCGCCGTCCGTGAGCCCGCCGTCCGTGGTCCCGCCGTTGTCAGTCCCGCCGTTGTCGGTCTGACCCTCGGAGGTCCCGCCGTTCTCCTTGCAGCTCCAGTCGAAGGGTCCGCAAGACTCGGTCGGGTCAGGCTCGTCCGGCTCCTTGGTGGGCTCCTCGGTCTCCTCCGGCTCCTTGGTGGGCTCCTCGGTCTCCTCCGGCTCCTTGGTGGGCTCCTCGGTCTTCTCCGGCTCCTTGGTGGGAGTCGGGCTGGGGCTCTCCAGGCCGCCGCCGTAGACCTTCTTGCCGATCGGTTCGGGCTCCGGGAAGCGGAGGGCCTCCTGGCCCTTCAGCGCCTCCGTCATGTAGTCCTTCCAGATCGTGGACGGGAACGAGGCACCGTGAATCTTCTTCTCACCGCCCGTCCCGTACATCTTCAGGAAGCCTCGGTCCTTGGCCTTCTCGTCGTCGTTGAGCCGGTACATGCTGATGGCCGTGGACAGCTGCGGCGTGTAGCCGACGAACCAGGCCGACCTGTTGCCGTCGGTGGTACCGGTCTTGCCCGCCACATCCCGGCCCGGAAGCCTGGCGTTCTTGCCTGTGCCGTTGTCGACGACGTTCTTCAGCACGGCGGTGACGTTGTCCGCCACGGCCGCGTCGAAGACGCGTTGCGTCTGGGACTGGTGCGTGTAGACCGTCTTGCCCTCGTGCTTGACCTCTTGGACCGAGTACGGGTCGTTCTGCTTGCCGCTCTGGGCGAAGGTGCCGTACGCGCCCGCCATCCGGATCGCGCTGGGGGAGTCGACGCCGAGTGCCACCGAGGGCACCTCGCCCTTGGTCAGGCCGTCCTCGTGGAGCCCCGCGTCACTCGCCGCCTTACGCACCTTGCTGATCCCGACGTCCATGCCGAGCTGCACATACGGCGAGTTCACGGAGTGCTGCATGGCCTCGTTGAGGGTGACGCTCCACGTCGGCGGCTTGCCGTAGGACTGCTTGCCGTCGTTCTCCTGCTCCCACTGCTCGCCGTTTTCGTTCTCCCAGACCGAGCCGTCGTAGTTCTTGATCTTCAGGTCGTTCTTGCCGCTGTACAGGCTCTTCGGTGAGACCAGGGTGCGCTCGGACGCGGGCTGGTCCGGCGGGCCGTCCGGGTCCCGCACGCCGTCCCGCATCGCGGCCGCGAGGACGAAGGGCTTGAAGGTCGAACCGACCTGGGCCCCCGTGACATCGGCGTTGTTGGTGAAGTGCTTGCCGTAATCCTCACCGCCGTAGGTGGCGACGATCGCGCCGGTCCTCGGGTCCACTGAGGCGCCGCCGAACTGCACATGGGTGTCGAGGTCAGGGCGCTCTTTTTCGTCGATCTTGTTCTTGATGACCTTCGACACGGCCTTCTCGAGCTCGTCGACCTTCTTTTTGTCGAAGGTCGTGTGAATCTCGTAGCCGCCGTTCCTCAGCTGAGCCTCGGTGATGTCCGTGTTGCTGATGACATAGGCCTTGGCCAGGTTGACGAGATAGCCGATCTGTCCGCTCAGCTGGGTGTTGCTCCGGACGTTCTTGACCTCGGGGAACGTCGTGTACTCCGCCCGCTCGGCGGGCGAGAGGCGGCCGTCCTTGACTTCTTCGTCAAGGATCCACTTCCAGCGCTTCTCGGCCCTCACCCGGTTCTTCTCCGCGGTGGCTCCCACTGGATCGATCTCCGGGTTACCCGCCGGGTCGAAGTAGGTGGCGCCCTTGAGAACCGCGGCGAGCAGGGCACACTCGCTCGCGTTCAGCTCATCGGCGGACTTGTCGAAGTAGGCACGGGCAGCGGCCTGGACACCGTAGGCACCGCGTCCGTAGTAAGCGGTGTTCAGGTACCCGGCCATGATGTCGTTCTTTTCGACCTTGGCGCCGACCTTTATGGAGATGAAGAGTTCCTCGAACTTCCGCTTGAGCGTCTGCTCCTGGGTGAGCATCGAGTTCTTCACGTACTGCTGGGTGATCGTGGAACCGCCCTGGGTGCTGCCGCCCTTGGCCATGTTGAACAGGGCGCGGCCGATCCCCATCGGGTCGATGCCCCTGTCTTCCTCGAACGTCTTGTTCTCGGCCGAGATGACGGCGTTCCGCATCTCCTTGGGGATCTTGGAGTAGGGGATGATCTGGCGGTTGTACTCACCGCCTGTGGCGACCATCTGCTTGCCGTCGGCCCAGTAGAAGACGTTGTTCTGCGCGGTGGCCGCCTCTTCGACCTTGGGCACCTCGACCATCGCGTAGCCGATGCCCGCGACGGCGACGAGCAGGCCGGCGAAGCCGATGACGCTGCCCATCACCTGCTTCCACGACGGAACGAGCTTGCGCCATCCGTACTTGCCCGCGCGCGGGTAGTCGATGAACCGCTTCTTCGGCGGTTCCGCGTCCCCGCGTCCCCTGCCGCGCCCTGGGGGACGGCGCCGACCGCCTCCGCCGCGCGCCGCGCGGCGGGCCTCGGCCCGGCCGCCGTACGGGCGGTCCTCGCCGGGCGAGCCAGACGGGCCGGAGGGCTCATACGAACCGGACGGAGATCCTGTAGCGCTCCGCGGCGCGGCACGCCGGCCGGATGACGCCCCTGTGGCGCCGCGCCTGGCCGCGGCACGTCCGCCGCCCTGCGGCGGCGACGGTTTGCGACGGTGCTCGCTCATCGAACGACTACTCCTCGGGCAGGCGCAGCGATACGCGCCTGGAAGCGGCAGGTGGTTTCCGGTCCCCCCGATGTACGCGTGCGCCCCTCCACGGGCTCACCCGTAATGCATTCCGGTACGTCAGCGCATGGCCGCCCTCTGGCGTCACATGGCTCCCGATGGTCTGCATGGAGCACAGACTACGCACGGTCAAACCCCCCCTCGGGCCGAAGATCACCCCAAACCAGGCAACTTGCCCGCCGTGAATCCGTGATGTGACGCCGTTCACCATGCCCCCTCTTGTCGCACCGGCGAGGCGGCTCTATCGTGCTGATGTATCGAGTCGATACATCAGCACGGCATAACAACGATCGGGACGCTGACACGGAGAGGTGGCGAAGGATGAGCAGACGCTCCGGCATCCTCGAGTTCGCCGTCCTCGGTCTGCTCCGCGAGTCCCCGATGCACGGCTATGAGCTGCGGAAACGTCTCAACACTTCGCTGGGCGTGTTCCGTGCCTTCAGCTACGGGACGCTTTACCCGTGCCTCAAGACGCTGGTCGCCAACGGCTGGTTGGCCGAAGAGCCGAGCAGCACACCAGACGAAGCCCTCGCCACGCCCCTCACCGGCCGCCGCGCCAAGATCGTCTACAGGTTGACGGCGGAAGGTAAGGAGCGCTTCGAGGAGCTTCTCTCGCAGACAGGTCCCGACGCGTACGAGGACGAGCACTTCGCCGCGCGCTTCGCCTTCTTCGGACAGACGTCGCGCGACGTACGGATGCGAGTGCTCGAGGGCCGGAGGAGTCGCCTTGAGGAACGTCTCGAGAAGATGCGCGCCTCGTTGGCCAGGACTCGGGAGCGCCTGGACGACTACACCCTTGAGCTGCAGCGGCACGGTATGGAGTCCGTGGAGCGCGAAGTGCGCTGGCTGAACGAGCTCATCGAGAGCGAGCGCACGGGACGGGAGCAGCGACAACCCCCCGCCGCGGACGCCGCTGAGCAGGACACACAGGACACATCTGCAGACGCGGGCGGCCTGCCCCGGCACCGGGACAGCACCCGGCCGGATCCGTCCGACGACACCGCCAACTGAGGTCCAGCGATCAGTGCTGGATCTTGTCGAGAACAAACAGGGAGCAACCGGAATGGGTTCGGTTCGTGTAGCCATCGTCGGCGTGGGCAACTGCGCCGCCTCGCTGGTGCAGGGCGTCGAGTACTACAAGGACGCCGACCCGGCCAGCAAGGTGCCGGGCCTCATGCACGTCCAGTTCGGCGACTACCACGTGGGTGACGTCGAGTTCGTCGCCGCCTTCGATGTCGACGCGAAGAAGGTCGGCCTGGACCTCGCGGACGCCATCGGCGCCAGCGAGAACAACAC
Organism: Streptomyces sp. O3; assembly: GCF_054788135.1. Classification (NCBI taxonomy): domain Bacteria; kingdom Bacillati; phylum Actinomycetota; class Actinomycetes; order Kitasatosporales; family Streptomycetaceae; genus Streptomyces; species Streptomyces sp. O3. Next base: position 2,265 of record NZ_JBTVYK010000043.1, on the reverse strand, counting down.
CATCAAGATCTGCGATGTGCCGAACACCGGCGTGCAGGTCCAGCGTGGCCACACCCACGACGGCCTGGGCAAGTACTACCGCCAGACCATCGAGGAGTCCGCCGAGGCCCCGGTCGACGTCGTCCAGGTCCTCAAGGACAAGCAGGTCGACGTACTCGTCTGCTACCTGCCGGTCGGTTCCGAGGACGCCGCGAAGTTCTACGCGCAGTGCGCCATCGACGCCAAGGTCGCCTTCGTCAACGCTCTGCCGGTCTTCATCGCCGGCACCAAGGAGTGGGCGGACAAGTTCACCGAGGCGGGCGTCCCGATCGTCGGTGACGACATCAAGTCCCAGGTCGGCGCCACCATCACGCACCGTGTGATGGCGAAGCTGTTCGAGGACCGCGGTGTCCGCCTCGAGCGCACCATGCAGCTGAACGTCGGCGGCAACATGGACTTCAAGAACATGCTCGAGCGCGAGCGGCTGGAGTCCAAGAAGATCTCCAAGACGCAGGCCGTCACCTCGCAGATCCCCGACCGCGACCTGGGCGACAACAACGTCCACATCGGCCCGTCGGACTACGTGGCCTGGCTGGACGACCGCAAGTGGGCGTACGTCCGCCTTGAGGGCCGTGCCTTCGGTGACGTCCCGCTGAACCTGGAGTACAAGCTCGAGGTGTGGGACTCCCCGAACTCCGCGGGTGTCATCATCGACGCGCTGCGTGCCGCGAAGATCGCTAAGGACCGCGGCATCGGCGGCCCGATCCTCTCCGCGTCCTCGTACTTCATGAAGTCCCCGCCGGTCCAGTACTTCGACGACGAGGCCTTCGAGAACGTCGAGAAGTTCATCAAGGGCGAGGTCGAGCGCTAAGCACCATCGCTTCACGCGCACGGGCCCCTGGGTAAATACATCCAGGGGCCCGTGCGTTGTGTGAGGCTGTGCCTCATGCCCGTCGTCCGTGATCTGCGCGTACTGCTGCGGTTTCGCGACTTCCGGCGGCTGCTCGCGGTCCGGCTGCTGTCCCAGTCGGCGGACGGGGTCTACCAGGTCGCGCTCGCGACGTACGTCGTCTTCTCGCCCGAGAAGCAGACCTCGCCCACCGCCATCGCCTCCGCCATGGCCGTACTGCTCCTGCCGTACTCCTTCGTCGGCCCGTTCGCGGGCGTCCTCCTGGACCGCTGGCCGCGACGGCAGGTGTTCCTGTACGGGAACCTGCTGCGGGCCGTGCTCGCGGGCGCCACCGCCCTGCTCATCGTGACCAACGTGCCGGACTGGCTCTTCTACACCTCGGCCCTGTGCGTCACGGCCGTCAACCGCTTCGTCCTCGCCGGACTCTCGGCCGCGCTGCCGCGCGTGGTCGACCCGGACCGCCTGGTCATGGCCAATTCCCTGTCACCGACCGCCGGGACACTGGCCGCCACCGCGGGCGGCGGCCTCGCCTTCGCCGTGCGGCTGGTCGCCTCGGGGTCCAACACCGCGGTGGTGCTGCTCGGGGCGCTGCTCTACCTCTGCTCGGCGCTGGCCTCGCTGCGCATCCCGCGCACGCTGCTCGGCCCGGACCCCGAGGTGCTGCAGCCCCGCCTCTGGGCGGCGGTGGCCTCCACGGCGCAGGGGCTGGCAGCCGGGGTGCGGCACCTGGCGCGGCGTCGCCGCGCGGCTCGGGCGCTGACCGCGATGACCGCGATGCGCTTCTGCTACGGGGCGCTCACGGTGATGGTGCTGATGCTGTCCCGGCACGCCTGGTCGTCCACCGAGTCCGAGGGGCTCGCCCTGCTCGGGCTCGCGATCGGGATCTCGGGGGCGGGATTCTTCACCGCTGCCGTGGTGACGCCCTGGGCCGTGGGGAGATTCGGGCGCGGTGGCTGGATGGCCGTGTGCGCGGGCGCCGCGGCGGTACTCGAACCGGCGCTCGGGTTGTCCTTCGCCCCAGCTTCGTTCCTGGTCGCGGCTTTCGTCCTGGGGGTCGTCACCCAGGGTGCGAAGATCGCCACGGACACACTGGTGCAGTCCTCGATCGACGACGATTTCCGCGGCCGGGTCTTCTCCCTCTATGACGTGCTGTTCAACGTCGCCTTCGTGGGCGCCGCCGCGGTGGCCGCGCTGATGCTGCCGCCCGATGGGCGATCGGTTCCGCTGGTGCTCACCGTCGCGGCTCTCTACGCGGTGATCGCGACTTCTGTGGCCCGTGCCGAGCGGCGCTGAGGGGAGGGTCGGGGGGGGGGGGGGGGGGGGGGGGGGGGGTGTAAACCACACCCCAGGGGCGGGCCGGGCCGCCCCCCCCCCCG
>NZ_JBTVYK010000042.1:0-59292 GCF_054788135.1 Streptomyces sp. O3 | reverse complement strand
CCCCACGCGGCCCGGCGCCCTCGCGGCCCCCGTGCGGGCGTCCCCCCCCTCCCCCCCCCGGCGCCGGCCCGGCCCCCCGCCCCCGGGGGGCGGGCCGGACTAAGGAGGGCAGATCACCTACAGCCGACTGTCAGTGACGCCCCGTATGGTCGTGAAGCAGTGGACCAGAGGGGGAGTAGTGACCACTGTCGAAGCGGCCAGGCCGCAGGCGCCCGCATGGCGCGGAGGGTTCGGACGGCTGTGGGCGGCCGCGGTCGTCTCACAGTTCGGCGACGCGCTGCGGATGGCCGCGTTACCCCTGCTCGCCGTCTCGCTGACGGACCGGCCGATGCTGGTCGCGCTGGTGACGGCCTGCGGATTCCTGCCGTGGATCCTGTTCGGGCTGCTCGGCGGTGCGCTCGCCGACCGGGTCGACCAGCGGCGCGCGATGTGGGCCGTGGACGGCATACGCGCCGCGCTCGTCGCGGCCTTCGCCGTCGCCGTCGCGCTCGGCCAGGCGTCGATCGCCCTGTTGATCGTGCTGGCCTTCACGCTCACCGCCCTGCAGACCCTCTTCGACAACGCCGCCACGGCCCTGCTGCCGTCCCTGGTCGACAGGGAGGCGCTGGGCAGCGCCAACGCCCGGCTGCAGACCGGGCAGCGACTCGCGGGCGGCATGATCGCCGCGCCGCTGGTGCCCGCGCTGCTCCTGCTCGGCGACGCCACGCCGTACGCGGTCGACGCCGCCACCTACCTGGCGGCGGCCCTGCTGATCGCCTCGCTGCGGACGACGCCGCCCAGCCGCCCGCCGAGACCCGCGGGCAGCACACTGCGTGGGGAGATAGCCGAAGGGCTGCGCGTCCTGGGGCGGGACCGGGTGCTGCGGGCCCTGTGCGTCGGCACCACGCTGTGCAACATCGGTATGGGCGCGCTGATCGCCACCATCGTGCTGCACACCACCGGCTGGCTCGACGCGGGCGCCAGCGGACACGCCCTGGCCCTCGCGGTTTACGCGGCGGCCGGTGTGCTCGGCGGGCTGCTGGCGGGCCGTGTGCCGCTACGGCTGGGACGGCTGGGCGCGGTGCTCGTCGCCGGGATCGTGCAGACCTGCTGCCTGATCGCCATCGGGTCGGTGCGCAGCCTGTGGGTGCTGGTCGCGGGTCTCGCGGTGTTCGGCTTCATGGGCATGGTGTGGAACGTGAACCAGGTGACGCTGACCCAGGAGCGCAGCCCGGCCGGGACGCTGGGCCGGGTCAGCTCGGCATTCCGCACCCTGTCGATCGGCGGCACCCCGCTGGGCGCGCTGCTCGGCGGGGCGGTGGCCACGGCCTGGGGGCTGAACGCGCCCGCGCTGCTCACGGCCGGGTTCTTCGTTCTGGCCGTCATCGCGCTGCTCCCCGGTCTCACGTCTCGCGGCGCGGGCCGGACGCCTCGGATCGGTGTCTGATCAATTAGGTTGGGAGGGCAGCGGGGCAGGTACGCACGGAGAGAAGGCTGACGCACGAGATGGCTACTGAAGGACGTCTTAAGCTCAATCAGATGGCCGAGTGGACGGCGCTGGGCAAGCACCGGGAGCAGCTGGGGGACACCGGGCTGCGGGAGCTGTTCGACGCGGAGCCGGGCCGCGCCGCCGAACTGACACTCCAGGTCGGTGACCTGCACATCGACTACTCCAAGCACCTGGTCACCGGCGAGACGCTGGGGCTGCTGCGGGAACTGGCCGCGGCGACGGACGTGTTCGGGCTGCGGGACGCCATGTTCCGCGGCGACAAGATCAACACCACCGAGGACCGGGCCGTCCTGCACACCGCGCTGCGCGCCCCGAAGGACGCGGTCATCGAGACCGACGGCGTCGACGTGGTGCCCGAGGTGCACGCCGTGCTCGACAAGATGGGCGCGTTCGCGCGGCGCGTCCGCTCGGGCGAGTGGACCGGCCACACCGGCAAGCCCATCAGGAACATCGTGAACATCGGCATCGGCGGCTCGGACCTGGGCCCGGCCATGGCGTACGAGGTGCTGCGCTCCTACACCGCCCGCGATCTGACGTTCCGCTTCGTCTCGAACATCGACGGCGCCGATCTGCACGAGGCGGTCCGGGACCTGGACCCGGCCGAGACGCTGTTCGTCATCGCCTCCAAGACCTTCACCACGATTGAGACGATCACCAACGCCACCTCGGCCAGGAACTGGCTGCTGACCGGGCTCGGGGCCGACCAGTCGGCCGTGGCCAGGCACTTCGTGGCGCTGTCGACCAACGCCGAGAAGGTCTCCGGCTTCGGCATCGACACGGCCAACATGTTCGAGTTCTGGGACTGGGTCGGCGGCCGCTACTCGTACGACTCGGCGATCGGCCTGTCGCTGATGATCGCCATCGGCCCGGACCGCTTCCGCGAGATGCTCGACGGTTTCCACCTGGCCGACGAGCACTTCCGCACCGCCCCCGCCGAGCGGAACGCCCCGCTGCTGCTCGGCCTGCTGGGCGTCTGGTACGGCGCCTTCCACGACGCCCAGTCGCACGCCGTGCTGCCGTACTCGCACTACCTGTCCAAGTTCACCGCCTATCTCCAGCAGTTGGACATGGAGTCCAACGGCAAGTCCGTCGACCGGGACGGCGACCCGGTGGACTGGCAGACCGGCCCCGTGGTGTGGGGCACGCCGGGCACCAACGGGCAGCACGCCTACTACCAGTTGATCCACCAGGGCACGAAGGTCATCCCGGCCGACTTCATCGGCTTCGCCGAGCCGGTCGCCGACCTGCCGCCCGGCCTGGTCGCCCAGCACGACCTGCTGATGGCCAACTTCTTCGCCCAGACCCAGGCGCTCGCCTTCGGCAAGACGGCGGACGAGGTACGCGCCGAGGGAGTGCCGGAGGAACTGGTCGCGCACAAGACGTTCCGGGGGAACCACCCCACGACCACGATCCTGGCGCGGGAGCTCACCCCGTCCGTGCTCGGACAGCTGATCGCGCTCTACGAGCACAAGGTGTTCGTCCAGGGCGCGATCTGGAACATCGACTCCTTCGACCAGTGGGGCGTCGAGCTCGGCAAGGTGCTCGCCAAGCGCGTCGAGCCCGCGCTGACCGAGGGCGCGGAAGTTCCGGGCCTGGACGCCTCATCGCGGGCGCTGGTCGCCAAGTACCGCGAGCTGCGCGGCCGGTGAGGCAGTACTGACAGAGAAGCGCCGGGTGGGCTGAGACGAACTCTCAGTCCACCCGGCGCTTCCACGTCCCGCGAGCTCAGGCCGACGCGGGCGGGTACAGCGCGCGCGGCAGCTGCGAGGCCGCCGCGTCGTCCAGCAGCCACAGAGTGCGGCCGCGCCCGTACGCGCCCGCCGCCGGGGCCTGGATCTCGCCCGCCCCGGACAGCGCGATATGCGCGGCCTTCGCCTTGTCCTCGCCCGCCGCGAGCAGCCACACCTCACGGGCCGCCCGAATCGCGGGCAGCGTCAGCGAGATCCGGGTCGGCGGCGGCTTGGGCGCGCCGTGCACGCCGACGACCGTGCGCTCGGTCTCCCGTACCGCGGGCAGTTCGGGAAAGAGCGAGGCCACATGGGTGTCCGGGCCGACCCCGAGCAGCAGCACATCGAAGGACGGCACCTCGGCGTGGTTCTCAGGGCGGGACGCCGCGGCGAGTTCCGCGGCGTACGCGGCGGCCGCGGCGTCCGCGTCGTCGCCGTGCGGGCCGTCCGACGCGGGCATGGCGTGCACCCGCGCCGGGTCCAGCGGGACGCGGTCGAGCAGCGCCTCGCGGGCCTGGGTGACATTGCGCTCCGGGTCGCCGTCCGGCAGGAACCGCTCGTCGCCCCACCACAGGTCAAGACGCCCCCAGTCGACGGCGTCCCGCGCGGGCGACGAGGCGAGCGCGGCCAGCAGGCCGTTGCCGTTGCGGCCGCCGGTGAGGACCACCGAAGCGGTGCCGCGGGCGGCCTGGGCGTCCACGATCTTCGTGATCAGCCGGGCCGCCGCGGCCTGTGCCATCAGCTCTTTGTCGTGGTGCACGACCACCTGCGCGGTGCCGCTCACTTCGCCGTCGCCTTCTTGGTCACGGCCTTGGGCGCCTTCTTCACCTCGGCGGCAGTCGCCTGAGACGCCTTGGCGTCCCCGGCCGCCCGCGCGTCCCCGGCCGCCCGCCCGGCATCGGGGCCCGCGTCCGTCGCCGTTCCCAGCCGCTCCACGCCGAACTTCAGCGCCGACGCGTAGGTGTCGTCCGGGTCCAGCCGCCGCAGCTCCTCCGCGATCAGCTCGGCCGTCTCGCGCCGCTTCAGCGCCACCGCCCGGTCCGGCTGCCCCTGCATGGACAGCGTCGCCAGCGAGGCGTCGGGCCGGTGCAGGACGATCGGACCGCAGTCGGTCGCCATCCGCACCGCGGTGAGCCCCGGACCGCCGGAGACCGTGCGCTCCACCGGCACCCCCAGCCGGTCGGCGAGCCACATCGCGAGCAGCTCACAGCTCGGGTTGTGCTCCTCGCCCGCCACCTCGACCGAGGAGACCCGGCAGGTCACCTGGTCCAGGGCGGCGGCCAGCATGGAACGCCACGGCGTGATCCGGGTCCAGGACAGATCCGTGTCGCCCGGCGTGTACGTGCTGGCGCGCGCGGCCAGCTCCCGTATCGGCTGTTCGGCGGCGTAGGCGTCGGTGACCCGGCGCTGGGCCAGTGCGCCCAGCGGGTCGTTCGCCGGGTCGGCCGGCGCGTTCACCGGCCACCACACCACCACCGGGGCGTCCGGGAGCAGCAGCGGCAGCACCACGGACTGCGCGTGGTCGATGGTCTCGCCGTACAGCCGCAGGACCAGCGTCTCGCCGGTGCCCGCGTCCGCGCCGACCCGCACATCGGCGTCCAGGCGGGACTTCTGACGGTCCCGTGGCGAACGCGAGACGCGCTTGATGACGACCAGGGTGCGCGAGGGGTGCTCGCGGGAGGCCTCGTTCGCGGCCTTCAGCGCGTCGTAGGCGTTCTCCTCGTCGGTGACGATGACCAGGGTGAGCACCATGCCGAGGGCCGGGGAGCCGATGGCTCGGCGTCCCTGCACCAGCGCCTTGTTGATCTTGCTGGCCGTGGTGTCCGTAAGGTCGATCTTCATGGCCGACGCCAGCTCCGTCCGTCTCGTTCGAGCATTTCGTCCGCCTCGGCGGGGCCCCAGGTGCCCGACGGGTACTGCGCGGGCTTGCCGTGCGTGTCCCAGTACTCCTCGACCGGGTCGAGGATCCTCCAGGACAGCTCGACCTCCTCGGTGCGCGGGAACAGGTTGGAGTCGCCGAGCAGCACATCGAGGATGAGCCGTTCGTACGCCTCGGGGCTGGACTCGGTGAAGGACTCGCCGTACGCGAAGTCCATCGACACGTCCCGCACCTCCATCGAGGTGCCCGGCACCTTGGAGCCGAACCGCATGGTCACACCCTCGTCCGGCTGCACCCGGATGACCAGGGCGTTCTGCCCCAGCTCCTCGGTCGCGGTCTGGTCGAAGGGGGAGTGCGGGGCGCGCTGGAAGACCACCGCGATCTCGGTGACCCGGCGCCCGAGACGCTTGCCGGTGCGCAGATAGAACGGGACGCCCGCCCAGCGGCGGTTGTCGATCTCCAGCTTCACCGCGGCGTAGGTGTCGGTCTTCGACTTCGCGTCGATGCCGTCTTCCTGGAGATAGCCGATGACCTTCTCGCCGCCCTGCCACCCGGCCGCGTACTGGCCGCGCACGGTGTCCGCGCCGAGGTCCTTCGGCAGCTTCACCGCGCCGAGCACCTTGGTCTTCTCGGCCGCGAGCGCGTCCGCGTCGAAGGAGGCGGGCTCCTCCATCGCGGTCAGGGCCAGCAGCTGGAGCAGATGGTTCTGGATGACGTCGCGGGCGGCGCCGATGCCGTCGTAGTACCCGGCCCGGCCGCCGATGCCGATGTCCTCGGCCATTGTGATCTGTACATGGTCGACGTACGACCGGTTCCAGATCGGCTCGAAGAGGGTGTTGGCGAACCGCAGCGCCAGGATGTTCTGGACGGTCTCCTTGCCCAGGTAGTGGTCGATCCGGAACACCTGGTCCGGGGCGAACACCTCGTGCACGATCGCGTTGAGCTCCCGCGCGGACGCCAGATCGTGGCCGAACGGCTTCTCGATCACCGCGCGCCGCCAGGAGCCGTCCTGCTGGTCGGCCAGCCCGTGCTTCTTCAGCTGCTGGACGACCTGGGGGAAGAACTTCGGCGGCACGGAGAGGTAGAAGGCGAAGTTGCCGCCGGTGCCCTGCGCCTTGTCGAGCTCCGCGATCGTGGCCCGCAGGGTCTCGAACGCGTCGTCGTCGTCGAAGTCGCCCTGGACGAAGCGCATCCCCTGGATGAGCTGGTGCCAGACCTCCTCGCGGAAGGGCGTCCTGGCGTGCTCCTTGACGGCGTCGTGCACCTCCTGCGCGAAGTCCTCGTCCTGCCATTCGCGCCGGGCGAAGCCGATGAGCGAGAAGCCCGGCGGCAGCAGTCCGCGGTTGGCCAGGTCGTAGACGGCGGGCATCAGCTTCTTACGGGACAGATCGCCCGTGACACCGAAGATCACCAGGCCCGACGGCCCCGCGATACGCGGGAGCCGTCGGTCCTGAGCGTCACGCAGCGGGTTGTCGCCGCTTGCGGAGAGGGGTGACAAGGTGGTCAGGCCTCCGAAGGGGCGAGACGGTCGAGCTCCGCCTCGGTCGACTTGAGCAGGTCGTTCCAGGACACCGCGAACTTCTCGACGCCCTCGTCCTCGAGCAGCCGCACCACGTCGTCGTAGGAGATCCCCAGCTTCTCGACGGCGTCGAGGTCCGCGCGGGCCTGCTCGTAGGTTCCCGCGATGGTGTTGCCGGTGATCTGGCCGTGGTCGGCGGTGGCCTCCAGGGTGGCCTCGGGCATGGTGTTCACCGTGCCCGGCGCGACCAGCTCGTCGACGTACAGGGTGTCCTTGTACGCGGGGTCCTTGACGCCGGTGGAGGCCCACAGCGGACGCTGCCGGTTGGCGTTCGCCCGGTCCAGCGGCGCCCAGCGGTCGCTGGCGAAGACCTCCTCGTACGCCTGGAACGCGAGGCGGGCGTTGGCCAGGGCGGCCTTGCCGCGCAGCTCCTTGGCCTCGGCGGTGCCCAGGCCGTCCAGGCGCTTGTCGATCTCGGTGTCCACACGCGAGACGAAGAACGACGCCACCGAGTGGATCTTGGAGAGGTCCAGGCCGCGGTCCTTGGCCTTCTCCAGACCCGCGAGGTAGGCGTCCATGACCTCGCGGTAGCGCTCGAGCGAGAAGATCAGCGTGACGTTCACGCTGATGCCGAGACCGATGACCTCGGTGATCGCGGGCAGGCCCGCCTTGGTCGCCGGGATCTTGATCAGGGTGTTCGGCCGGTCCACCAGCCAGGCCAGCTGCTTGGCCTCGGCGATGGTCGCCGCGGTGTGGTGCGCCAGGCGCGGGTCGACCTCGATGGAGACCCGGCCGTCCCGGCCGCCGGTCGCCTCGAACACCGGGTGCAGGATGTCCGCCGCGTCCCGCACGTCCGCTGTGGTGATCATGCGGATGGCTTCCTCGACGGTGACCTTGCGGGCCGCGAGGTCGGCGAGCTGCTGCTGGTAGCCGTCGCCCGACGAGATCGCCTTCTGGAAGATCGACGGGTTGGTGGTGACGCCCACGACGTGCTGCTGGTCGAGCAGCTCGGCGAGGTTGCCGGACGTGATCCGCTTGCGCGACAGGTCGTCCAGCCAGATCGCGACGCCTTCGTCGGAGAGGCGCTTGAGTGCGTCTGTCATGGAATTTACATCTCCTACGTGGTTCGGTATGAGCGTCAGCGCTTGGTTGCGGTCAGAGATTCCTTCGCGGCGGCGGCCACGGCTTCGCCAGTGAAGCCGAACTCGCGGAACAGGACCTTGCCGTCGGCCGATGCGCCGAAGTGCTCCAGCGAAACGATCCGTCCGGCGTCGCCGACGTACCGGTGCCAGGTGAGCCCGATCCCGGCCTCGACCGCGACCCGCGCCTTCACGGACGGCGGCAGCACCGCGTCCCGGTAGCTCTGGTCCTGCTCCTCGAACCACTCGACGGACGGCATCGAGACCACCCGCGTCGGGATGCCGTCGGCCTGGAGCCGCTCGCGGGCCTCGACGGCCAGCTGCACCTCGGAGCCCGTACCGATCAGCACGACCTCGGCGTCGCCGCCCTCGGCGTCGAAGAGCACATACCCGCCCTTGGCGGCGTCCTCGTTGCGCTCGTAGGTCGGCACGCCCTGGCGGGTCAGCGCCAGGCCGTGCGGGGTGCCCTCGCCGAACGTCTTGGTGTACCGCTTCAGGATCTCGCGCCAGGCGATCGCGGTCTCGTTGGCGTCGGCCGGACGCACCACGTTCAGGCCGGGGATGGCGCGCAGCGAGGCCAGGTGCTCCACCGGCTGGTGGGTCGGGCCGTCCTCGCCCAGGCCGATCGAGTCATGCGTCCACACATGCGTCACCGGCAGGTGCATCAGCGCGGAGAGCCGGACGGCGTTGCGCATGTAGTCCGAGAACACCAGGAAGGTGCCGCCGTAGACACGGGTGTTGCCGTGCAGGGCGATGCCGTTCATCACGGCGGCCATCGCGTGCTCGCGGATGCCGTAGTGGATCGTCCGGCCGTACGGGTCGGCCTCCGGCAGCGGGTTGTCCGCGGGCAGGAACGACGACGTCTTGTCGATCGTGGTGTTGTTCGAGCCCGCGAGGTCCGCGGAGCCGCCCCACAGCTCGGGGATGACCGCGCCGAGCGCCTGGAGCACCTTGCCGGACGCGGCACGGGTCGCGACCGCCTTGCCGGTCTCGAACTCGGGAAGCTTCTCCTCCCACCCGGCCGGGAGCTCGCCCGCGTGGATCCGGTCGAACTCGGCGGCGCGCTCCGGGTTGGCGGTGCGCCAGGCGGCGAAGGACTTGTCCCACTCGGCCCGCACCTCGCGGCCGCGGTCCAGGGCCTTGCGGGTGTGCCCGATGACCTCGTCGGAGACCTCGAAGGTCTGCTCCGGGTCGAAGCCCAGGACGCGCTTGGTGGCCGCGACCTCCTCGTCGCCGAGCGCCGAGCCGTGCGAGGCCTCGGTGTTCTGCGCGTGCGGGGCGGGCCAGGCGATGATCGAGCGCACCGCGATGAACGAGGGCCGCTCGGTCTCGGCCTTGGCCGCCAGCAGCGCCCGGAACAGGCCCGCGGGGTCCAGGTCGCCGTTCGGCAGCTGGTCCACGCGCTGGACGTGCCAGCCGTAGGCCTCGTACCGCTTGCACACATCCTCGGAGACCGCGGTCTCGGTGTCGCCCTCGATCGAGATGTGGTTGTCGTCCCACAGCAGCACCAGGTTGCCCAGCTTCTGGTGCCCGGCCAGCGAGGACGCCTCCGCGGAGATGCCCTCCTGGAGGCAGCCGTCACCGGCGACGGCCCAGACGGTGTGGTCGAACGGGGAGGCGCCGGCGGCGGCCTCCGGGTCGAACAGGCCGCGCTCGTAGCGGGCGGCCATGGCCATGCCCACGGCGTTGGCGACGCCCTGGCCCAGCGGGCCCGTGGTGGTCTCGACGCCGGTGGTGTGGCCGTACTCGGGGTGGCCCGGAGTCTTCGAGCCCCAGGTGCGGAAGGCCTTCAGGTCGTCCAGCTCCAGGCCGTACCCGGCCAGGTAGAGCTGGATGTAGAGGGTCAGCGACGAGTGTCCCGCGGACAGGACGAACCGGTCGCGGCCCACCCAGTCGGCGTCGGACGGGTCGTGCCGCAGCACCTTCTGGAAAAGCGTGTACGCGGCGGGCGCGAGGCTCATGGCCGTACCGGGATGGCCGTTGCCGACCTTCTGTACGGAGTCCATGGCCAGGACGCGGACGGTGTCGACCGCCCGCTGGTCCAGATCGGTCCACTCGAGGTCTGAAGTGGTCGGCTTGCTGCTCACCCTGAGTCAGGGCTCCTCTCCACATGTGCTACATGTCGAACCCCGGCGACAACGCGCGCCGGGCGCTGTCGAGCCTACCGTTGTGCGAGGGGGTGTCCCCTTCCGCGTGATCCCGTCTCGGTGCCTGGACGTCCGCCGACTCATCCGAGCACCGGCCGACTCAAACCAGCCTGCCGGGCGTCGGCCGTCTTCGCCTCCCGAGGCGGCGTGAGGCGCGTGAGGCGCGTGAGCCTCCCGAGGTGAGTACGTCGAACGCGGCACGGCCGCCCAACACGAGCGCACCCCCGCGAAGAGCCGGGTATGGGCAACGTCTACAGTGGCGTGGTACGCGCGAGCCTTTACCGGGTCTTCACGTCCCGTGTCCATGACCTGTGGCTCGCTGGGAGTCTGTGTCAGGGGTGTGCGTGACGGCCGTTGAATCCCGTCCTGCGGGGGTGCTCGGTACGAGCCCGGGCCGCCGGCCTCTCGGGGCCCGAGTCATGGCGTTCGTGGCGCTGACGAAGCCGAGGATCATCGAGCTGCTGCTCATCACGACCGTTCCGGTCATGTTCCTGGCCGAGCAGGGCGTGCCCAACCTGTGGCTGGTGCTCGCCACCTGCGTCGGCGGCTATCTGTCCGCGGGCGGCGCCAACGCGCTCAACATGTACATCGACCGCGACATCGACGCGCTCATGGACCGTACGGCCCAGCGGCCGCTGGTCACCGGGATGGTCAGCCCGCGCGAGGGGCTGGTCTTCGGCTCCGCGCTCGCGGTGATCTCCACGATGTGGTTCGGCCTGCTGGTCAACTGGCTGTCCGCCGGACTCGCGCTGGGCGCGCTGCTCTTCTACGTCGTCGTCTACACGATGATCCTCAAGCGGCGTACCGCGCAGAACATCGTGTGGGGCGGCATCGCCGGATGCATGCCGGTGCTGATCGGCTGGTCCGCGGTCACGAACTCCATGTCCTGGGCCGCCGTCATCCTCTTCCTGGTCATCTTCTTCTGGACGCCGCCGCACTACTGGCCGCTGTCGATGAAGGTGAAGGACGACTACGCGCGCGTGGGCGTCCCCATGCTCCCGGTGCTGGCCTCCAACCGGGTCGTCGCCCGGCAGATCGTCGTCTACAGCTGGGTGATGGTCGCGGTCTCGCTGCTGCTGACCCCGCTCGGCTACACCGGCTGGTTCTACACCGCGGTGGCGCTGCTCACGGGCGGCTTCTGGCTCTGGGAGGCGCACGCCCTGCAGGCCCGTGCCAAGGCCGGGGTCACCGGCGCCAAGCTCAAGGAGATGCGGCTGTTCCACTGGTCCATCACCTATGTCTCGCTGCTTTTCGTGGCCGTGGCCGTGGACCCGTTCCTGCGCTGATCAGCGGGCGGCCATCGATTGCCCGACCGATTACCCGCGAGTAGCATCGGGTGTATGGCAGAGACCCAGGCGGAACAGAACGCCACCGACCAGGCCCCCGACCCCCGCGCACAGCGCCGGGCGGCGAAGCTCGCCAAGCAGATCGGCGCGTTCGCCAAGGCGCACGGCGGCGCCGAGGGGCAGCTCGCGTACATCGGCGAGCGCGGCACCCGGATCGTGCTCGTCGGCTCCGACGGCGCCTGGGGCGACCTGGTGGCGCCCAGCCACCCGATCGCGCGGCGCGCCGCCGAGGCGTCCGGCATCACCCTGCACGAGGCCTTCGACGGCGACTTCGCGGCCAGCGTGAAGACCGGCCCGTACGAGTGGAGCCGCATGGCGGGCATCCAGATCGGCGGACCCCGCAACAGCTGAGCCCGAAGCGACACCTGAATCCCCGCTCATCCGTTAGGACGGTAAGAGAGCCGTAAGACGGTCCAGAGCGGGGAGCCCGGATGATCGAGACGCCGTCCCTGGTGGACCAGTGCTGCCACGGGGTGCTCCGTACGGAGCTGGGCCTCGGCACCTTCGAGGCGCAGCTCGGCCAGGGGCAGGGCCCGCCCGCCCCCGGCACCACGTTCTTCGACACCCAGACCGGTTTCGCGGTACGCCGCTGGTGCCCACCGCTGCTCGGCCTCGAACCGCACTGCCCGCCCGCCCGCTACCTGGCCAGACGCCGCGAACTCGGCGTGGCCGAGTCGGACCGGCGGCTGCTGCGCGGCACCGGCATCACCACCTACCTGGTCGACACCGGGCTCCCCGGCGACCTCACCGGACCGTCCGAGCTGGCCGCCGCGGGCGCGGCCCGAGCCCATGAGATCGTCCGCCTGGAGCTGCTCGCCGAGCAGGTGGCCGACACCTCGGGCACCGTCGAGTCCTTCCTGGGCAACCTCGCGGAGTCGGTGCACGCCGCCGCCGCGGGCGCCGTCGCCTTCACCTCGGTCGCCGGGCAGCGGCACGGGCTCGCGCTGGCCCCCGAGCCGCCCGACGCGGGCGAGGTGCGCGGCGCCGCCTCCCGCTGGCTGGCCGCCCGCGAGGTCGGCGGCCAGCTGACCGATCCGGTGCTGCTGCGGCATCTGCTGTGGATCGCGGTCGCCAGCGGGCTGCCGCTCCAGCTGCACACCGGCGCGAGTGATCCGCAGACGTACCTCGGCGCGTTCGCACGAGCCACCGCCGGGCTCGGCACCGACCTGGTGCTGCTGCACGGCTACCCGTACCACCGGCACGCCGCACGGCTGGCCGGGACCTTCCCGCATGTGTACGCGGATCTGGGCCCCGCGCCGGTCCGTACCGGGGCGCGTGCGGCGGCCCTGCTCGCCGAAGTGCTGGAGCTGGCGCCGTTCGGCAAGCTGCTGTTCTCCAGCGGCGCGCGGGGGCTGCCCGAACTCCATGTGGTGGCGGCCCGGCTGTTCCGCGAGGCGCTGGGGCGGGTGCTGGGCGGCTGGGTCGCCGAAGGCGCCTGGTCGCGCGGGGACGCGGACCGGGTGGCCGCCCTCATCGCGGCGGGCAACGCCCGCCGGGTCTACGGACTGTCAGACGGCTGACAGCCGGGACGCGGCCGGCGCCGGGACGCTCACGGCGCCGTGCGGGCGCTCGCGCAGCGACAGCAGCACCCGCAGCACCGCGATCCACACCAGGCAGGAGCCGAGCATATGCAGCCCGACCAGCACCTCGGGCAGCCCCGTGAAGTACTGGACGTACCCCAGCACCCCCTGGGCCATCAGCACCACGAACAGCTCCCGCGTCCGGCCCAGCGGCCCGCGCGGCGCGTCGAACGCCTTCAGCACCAGCCACAGCGCGAGGGTGAGGGCCACCACGACCCAGGCGGCCGCCGCGTGCACCCTGCTGATGAACTCCGGATCGAAGAACATCCGCGGCACGTCGCTGGAGTCGCCCGCGTGCGGCCCCGAGCCGGTCACCGCGGTACCCGCGACGACCAGCGCCGCCGAGGCGGCCAGCAGCGCCCACACCAGCTTCCGCACCGCCCCGCCGACCAGCGGACGCGGCGCGGCGTCGCCCTCGCGGGCACGCTGCCACATCACCGTGGCGGCGGTGATCAGCGCGGTCGAGAGCAGGAAGTGCAGCGCCACGGTGTACGGGTTGAGACCGACCAGGACCACGATGCCGCCCAGCACCGCGTTGCCCATCACCAGCCAGAACTGCGTCCAGCCGAGCCGGGTCAGATCCCGGCGGCGCGGCTTGACGGAGCGCGCCGCGACGATCGCCCAGCCTACGGCGGCGCACAGCACGTAGGTGAGCATGCGGTTGCCGAACTCGATGACGCCGTGCAGGCCCATCTCGCTGGTCGCCGTGAGCGACTCGTCGGTGCACTTGGGCCAGGTCGGGCAGCCGAGGCCCGAGCCGGTCAGCCGCACCGCGCCGCCGGTCACCACGATGGCCACGCTCATCACCAGCGAGGCCAGGATCGCGCGCTGGACGATCCGGGGCGACGGAGACCAGCGCTCGGCGATGTAGGCGAGCGGGTTGCGCGCGGCTTGGGCGAGTTCCGCCCGGTTCAGGTTCGGCACGGGGTCATCCTAGGAGGGGGCTTGTGCATCCGTTCACGAGGGGTGCCATACCCCTGCGAGATCACTCCCAGCGGAAAAACCGGGCGGCCGCGCCCAGGCCCAGCACCGCCCACACCGCCAGGATCGCGAGGTTCCCCCAGGGCAGCCCGGCGCCGTCCCGCAGCACGTCCCGCAGCCCGTCGCTGAGCGCCGAGATCGGCAGCAGCCCGAGCACCGACTGGGCCCCGTCCGGGAACTTGTCCAGCGGCACGATCACCCCGCCGCCCACCAGGAGCAGCAGGAAGACCAGGTTCGCCGCGGCCAGCGTCGCCTCGGCCCGCAGGGTTCCCGCCATCAGCAGCCCGAGCCCGGAGAACGCCGCCGTGCCGAGCACCAGGAGCAGCAGCACGGACAGCGGGCCGCCGTGCGGCGACCAGCCGAGCCCGAACGCGATCGCCGTCAGCAGGGCGACCTGGAGCACCTCGGTGACCAGCACCGCCAGGGTCTTCGCCGCCATCAGCGCCCACCGCGGCAGCGGCGAGGTCCCCAGCCGCTTCAGGACCCCGTACCGCCGCTCGAAGCCGGTGGCGATGGCCTGCCCGGTGAAGGCGGTGGACATCACGGCGAGCGCCAGGACGCCCGGCGCCAGGAAGTCCACGGGCTCGCCCGCCCCCGTGTCGACGACGTCGACCGTCGAGAACAGCACCAGCAGCAGCGAGGGGATGACGACGGTCAGCAGCAGCTGCTCGCCGTTGCGCAGCAGCATCCTCGTCTCGAGCGCCGTCTGCGCCGCGATCATGCGCCCGACCGGGGCGGCCCCCGGCTTCGGCGTGTACGTACCGGCGCTCATCCGCGCAGCTCCTTACCGGTCAGCTCCAGGCTGTGTCTTTCCGGGGGGCAACCCCCGGACCCCCGGCCGGGGGCGGTGGTGCGAACCCGAGTCATGAGCGCAGCTCCTTACCGGTCAGCTCCAGGCTGTGTCTTTCCGGGGGACAACCCCCGGACCCCCGGCCGGGGGCAGTGGCGCGAGCCCGAGTCATGAGCGCAGCTCCTTACCGGTCAGCTCCAGAAAGACGTCCTCCAGCGTGTGCCGCTCGACCGAGATGCGGTCCGGCAGGACGCCGTGCTGGGCGCACCACGAGGTGACGGTGGCCAGCAGCTGCGGGCTGACCGTACCGGTCACCCGGTACGAGCCCGGAGTGAGCTCGGCCGCCGCGGCGTCCATCGGCAGGGCCTTGAGCAGCGAGGCGACGTCGAGTCCGGGACGCCCGGTGAAGCGCAGGGTGTTCTCGGCGCCGCCCCGGCAGAGCTCCTCGGGGCTGCCCTGGGCGGCCACCCGGCCCTCGTCGATGATCGCGACATCGTCGGCGAGCTGCTCGGCCTCGTCCATGTAGTGGGTGGTGAGGATGGTGCTCACGCCGTCGGCGCGCAGATCTCGTACGAGGTCCCAGGCGGCGCGGCGGGCCTGCGGGTCGAGGCCCGCCGTCGGCTCGTCCAGGAAGACCAGCTCGGGGCGGCCCACCACGGCCATGGCCAGGGCGAGCCGCTGCTGCTGGCCGCCGGAGAGCCTGCGGTACGTCGTGCGCCCGCAGCCGCCGAGGCCCAGGCGCTCGATCAGCGCGTCCACGTCCAGGGGGTGGGCGTGCAGCCGGGCCATGTGCCGCAGCATCTCGTCGGCGCGGGCGCCCGAGTAGACGCCGCCGGACTGCAGCATCACGCCGATCCTGGGCCGCAGCGCGGCGGCCTGCCCGATCGGGTCGAGGCCCAGCACGCGCACCGTGCCCGCGTCGGGTGCGCGGTAGCCCTCGCAGGTCTCGACGGTGCTGGTCTTGCCCGCGCCGTTCGGCCCGAGCACGGCGGTGATCCCCGCTCTCGCCGTCAGGTCGAGGCCGTCGACGGCGGTCTTCGATCCATACCGTTTCACCAGGCCGCGGATCTGGACTACCTCGGTGACGGGGTCTGCGCGCATGTCGCGAAGTCTATTGACGAGGGGAAGAGGGCCGGTGCGGGGGCCGCTTCCGACCAGCGGAATTAGGTAACCCTTAGTGACTGAAGCCACCTAGGTGCGTTTCCTGTGCGGCTTGTCGGGGCCGAAGGAATTACGCAACAATGGCGTTGTGAAAAACGTTGGCGAGGCTCCGCAGGAGGAACTCGCGGCGGGTTCGCGTTCGGATCACTCCACGCGCAACCGCGTCGCGCGCTCCATCCTGGACCACGGCCCGTCCACTGTGGCCGAGCTCGCGAAGCGTCTGGGGCTCACCCAGCCGGCCGTCCGCCGGCACCTTGACGCGCTGGTCGCCGACGCCGTTGTGGAACCCCGTGAACAGCGCGTTTACGGCACACGCGGCCGCGGCCGGCCGGCCAAGGCGTTCGCACTGACCGACTGCGGCCGGGACGCCTTCGACCAGTCGTACGACAAGCTGGCCGTCGAGGCCCTCAACTGGATCGCCCAGGCGGCGGGCGGCGGCGAGCGCGGCGAGGCCGCGGTCGCGGCCTTCGCCAGGGAGCGGTTCGCGGCGCAGGCCGAGGCCTACCGCAAGATGCTCGACGGCGCCGCCCCCGATGAGCGCACCGAGGCACTGGCCAAGGCACTCTCGGCCGACGGGTACGCTGCTACTGCGCGTAGCGCGCCCCAGCCGCAACAGGGTGAGCAGCTGTGCCAGCACCACTGTCCCGTTGCGCACGTGGCCGAGCAGTTCCCGCAGCTCTGCGAGGCGGAGACCGAGTTCTTCGGCCGTCTGCTCGGCACCCACGTCCAGCGGCTGGCCACCATCGCCCACGGGGACGGCGTGTGCACCACGCACATTCCCCGTACCGAGCACCCCAGCAAGTCCACCACTGCAAGCACGGCCGGGAGGAACCCCGCATGACTCTCCCCATCGAGGAGACTGCCCACCCTGAGCTCGAGGGTCTGGGTAAGTACGAATACGGCTGGGCCGACTCCGACGCGGCCGGCGCCGCAGCCAAGCGAGGCCTGAGCGAGGACGTCGTCCGCGATATCTCCGCCAAGAAGGACGAGCCGGAGTGGATGACCAAGCTCCGCCTCAAGGGCCTCAAGCTGTTCGAGAAGAAGCCCATGCCCACCTGGGGTTCCGACCTCTCGGGCATCGACTTCGACAACATCAAGTACTTCGTGCGGTCGACCGAGCAGCAGGCCGAGTCCTGGGAGGATCTGCCCGAGGACATCAAGAACACCTACGACAAGCTGGGCATCCCCGAGGCCGAGAAGCAGCGCCTGGTCGCCGGTGTCGCCGCCCAGTACGAGTCCGAGGTCGTCTACCACCAGATCCGCGAGGACCTGGAGGAGCAGGGCGTCATCTTCCTGGACACCGACACCGCGCTCAAGGAGCACCCGGAGCTCTTCAAGGAGTACTTCGGCACGGTCATCCCGGTCGGCGACAACAAGTTCGCCTCGCTGAACAGCGCGGTGTGGTCCGGCGGCTCCTTCATCTACGTGCCGAAGGGCGTGCACGTCGAGATCCCGCTGCAGGCCTACTTCCGGATCAACACCGAGAACATGGGCCAGTTCGAGCGCACCCTGATCATCGTCGACGAGGACGCCTACGTCCACTACGTCGAGGGCTGCACCGCGCCGATCTACAAGTCGGACTCGCTGCACTCCGCGGTCGTCGAGATCATCGTCAAGAAGGGCGGCCGCTGCCGCTACACGACCATCCAGAACTGGTCGAACAACGTCTACAACCTGGTCACCAAGCGCGCCGTGGCCTACGAGGGCGCGACCATGGAGTGGGTCGACGGCAACATCGGCTCCAAGGTGACCATGAAGTACCCGGCCGTCTACCTGATGGGCGAGCACGCCAAGGGCGAGACCCTGTCCATCGCCTTCGCGGGCGAGGGCCAGCACCAGGACGCCGGCGCCAAGATGGTCCACATGGCCCCGAACACCTCGTCGAACATCGTCTCCAAGTCGGTGGCGCGCGGCGGCGGCCGCACCTCCTACCGCGGCCTGATCGAGATCGGCGAGGGCGCTCCGGGCGCGAAGTCCAACGTGCTCTGTGACGCGCTGCTGGTCGACACCGTCTCCCGCTCGGACACGTACCCGTACGTGGACGTCCGCGAGGACGACGTGTCCATGGGCCACGAGGCCACCGTGTCCAAGGTCTCCGAGGACCAGCTGTTCTACCTGATGAGCCGCGGCCTGACCGAGTTCGAGGCGATGGCCATGATCGTGCGCGGCTTCGTCGAGCCGATCGCCAAGGAGCTGCCCATGGAGTACGCGCTGGAGCTCAACCGGCTGATCGAGCTGCAGATGGAAGGCGCGGTCGGCTGACGCCACCGCCCGCATCCCGCAGCTACACGTCTTGACCCAGAGAGAGAGCACTACGACAGCCATGGCTGAGGCTCAGAACATCCCGGTGGGATCCACCACCGCCGGATCCATCGCGGTGGCCGCCGAGTCCACCGTCGCCACCCGTATGAGTGCGCCCCCGTCCTTCGACGTGGCGGACTTCCCGGTCCCGCACGGCCGCGAGGAGGAGTGGCGGTTCACGCCGCTGGAGCGCCTCAAGGGTCTGCACGACGGCACCGCGAAGGCCGACGGCGTCCTCAAGGCCGAGATCGACGCCCCCGAAGGCGTCACCGTCGAGGCCGTGACCCGAGACGACGCGCGCGTCGGCAAGGCCGGCAAGCCGGTCGACCGGGTCGCCGCCCAGGCGTTCTCGTCCTTCGAGAAGGCGACCGTCGTCTCGGTGCCCAAGGAGCGGGTGCTCACCGAGCCGGTGCGGGTCAGCCTGCACGGCGAGGGCGGCACCACCTTCGGGCACACCGTCTTCGACGTCGGCGCCTTCGCCGAGGCCGTCATCGTCATCGACCACACCGGCGACGCCGTCCGCGCCGCCAACGTCGACTTCCTGATCGGCGACGGCGCCAAGGTCACCGTCGTCTCCGTGCAGGACTGGGACGACACCGCCGTCCACGTCTCCCAGCACAACGCCCTGGTCGGCCGGGACGCCTCCTTCAAGTCGGTCGTGGTGACCTTCGGCGGCGACGTCGTACGGCTGCACCCGCGCGTCGACTACGCGGGCCCCGGCGGCGAGGCCGAGCTGTTCGGCCTGTACTTCACCGACGCCGGCCAGCACCAGGAGCACCGCCTCCTGGTCGACCACGCCGTCCCGCACTGCAAGTCCAACGTCGCTTACAAGGGCGCGCTCCAGGGCGACGACGCGCACGCCGTCTGGATCGGCGACGTCCTCATCGAGGCCGCCGCCGAGGGCACCGACACCTACGAGATGAACCGCAACCTCGTCCTCACCGACGGCGCGCGGGTCGACTCGGTGCCGAACCTGGAGATCGAGACCGGCGAGATCGTCGGCGCCGGGCACGCGAGCGCGACCGGCCGCTTCGACGACGAGCAGCTCTTCTACCTGATGTCCCGAGGCATCCCGCAGACCGAGGCCCGCCGCCTCGTGGTGCGCGGCTTCTTCGCCGAGCTGGTCCAGCAGATCGGCGTCCCGGACATCGAAGAGCGCCTGCTCGCCAAGATCGAGGCCGAGCTGGAGGCGTCGGTCTGATGACGTACGTACGCGCCTGCGGCCTCAGCGAGCTGGAAGGGGACACCCCCAAGCGGGTGGAACTCGACGGCACGCCGGTCTCGGTCGTCCGCACCGAGGGCGAGGTGTTCGCGATCTACGACATCTGCTCGCACGCGAACGTCTCGCTCTCCGAGGGCGAGGTGGAGGACTGCCAGATCGAGTGCTGGCTGCACGGCTCCAGCTTCGACCTCCGCACCGGCAAGCCGTCCGGCCTTCCCGCGACGCGCCCCGTCCCCGTATACCCCGTAAAGATCGAAGGGGACGATGTGCTCGTCTCCCTCTCCCAGGAGTCCTGAGGCACCCATGGCAACGCTTGAAATCCGAGACCTGCACGTCACCGTCGAGGCGGACAACGCCGAGAAGGAGATCCTCAAGGGTGTCGACCTGACTGTGAAGCAGGGCGAGACCCACGCCATCATGGGCCCCAACGGCTCCGGCAAGTCCACCCTCGCGTACTCCATCGCGGGCCACCCGAAGTACACCATCACCAGCGGCACCGTCACCCTCGACGGCGAGGACGTCCTGGAGATGTCCGTCGACGAGCGCGCCCGCGCCGGAATGTTCCTGGCCATGCAGTACCCGGTCGAGGTCCCCGGCGTCTCGGTCTCCAACTTCCTGCGCACCTCCGCCACCGCCGTCCGCGGCGAGGCCCCCAAGCTGCGTACCTGGGTGAAGGAGGTCAAGACCGCGATGGAGGACCTCCAGATGGACCCCTCCTTCGCGGAGCGCAACGTCAACGAGGGCTTCTCCGGCGGTGAGAAGAAGCGCCACGAGATCCTCCAGCTGGAGCTGCTCAAGCCGAAGATCGCGATCCTCGACGAGACCGACTCCGGCCTGGACGTGGACGCCCTGCGCCAGGTCTCCGCGGGCGTCAACCGCGTCCACCAGACCGGCGAGGTCGGCACCCTGCTGATCACGCACTACACGCGCATCCTGCGCTACATCAAGCCCGACTTCGTGCACGTGTTCGCGAACGGCCGCATCGCCGAGTCCGGCGGCGCGGAGCTCGCCGACAAGCTGGAGGCCGAGGGCTACGAGGCATACACGAAGGGTGGCGCATCCGAGTGACACAGCTGCCGGGCCTCCTCGACACTGAGGCGATCCGCAAGGACTTCCCGATCCTGGACCGGGTGCTCCACGACGGCAAGAAACTCGTCTACCTGGACAACGCGGCGACCTCCCAGACGCCGCGCCAGGTGCTCGACGTGATCTCCGAGTACTACGAGCAGCACAACGCCAACGTCCACCGCGGCGTGCATGTCCTCGCCGAGGAGGCCACGGCGCTGTACGAAGGCGCCCGAGACAAGGTCGCGGAGTTCGTCAACGCGCCCAGCCGGGACGAGGTGATCTTCACCAAGAACGCCTCCGAGTCGCTGAACCTCGTGGCCAACATGCTCGGCTGGGCCGACGAGCCCTACCGCGTGGACCACGAGACCGAGATCGTCATCACGGAGATGGAGCACCACTCCAACATCGTTCCGTGGCAGCTGCTCTCGCAGCGCACCGGCGCGAAGCTGAAGTGGTTCGGCCTCACCGACGACGGCCGTCTCGACCTGTCCGACATCAACGAGGTCATCACCGAGAAGACGAAGATCGTTTCCTTCGTCCTGGTCTCCAACATCCTGGGCACCCTCAACCCGGTCGAGGCGATCGTCCGCCGCGCCCAGGAGGTCGGCGCGCTGGTCCTGATCGACGCCTCGCAGGCCGCCCCGCACATGCCGCTGGACGTGCAGGCGCTGGGCGCCGACTTCGTGGCCTTCACCGGCCACAAGATGTGCGGCCCGACCGGCATCGGCGTGCTGTGGGGCCGCCAGGAGCTGCTGGAGGACCTGCCGCCGTTCCTCGGCGGCGGCGAGATGATCGAGACCGTCTCGATGAACTCCTCGACCTACGCGCCCGCCCCGCACAAGTTCGAGGCCGGTACGCCCCCGGTGTCCCAGGCCATCGCGCTCGGCGCGGCCGTGGACTACCTCAGCGCGATCGGCATGGACAAGATCGCGCGGCACGAGCACGCGATCACCGAGTACGCCGTCCAGCGGCTGCGGGAGGTCCCGGACCTGAGGATCATCGGCCCGGTGACGGCCGAGGACCGCGGCGCCGCGATCTCCTTCGTACTCGGCGACATCCACCCGCACGACGTGGGCCAGGTTCTGGACGAACAGGGCATCGCGGTCCGGGTCGGCCACCACTGCGCGCGGCCGGTCTGCCTGCGGTATGGAATTCCCGCGACCACGCGAGCGTCGTTCTATCTGTACTCCACGCCGGCCGAGGTCGACCAGCTGGTGGACGGCTTGGAGCACGTACGGAACTTTTTCGGTTGAGGACGACGAGGCAGCGGCTGAGGGTTGACTGGTGAAGCTTGATTCCATGTACCAGGAAGTGATCCTGGACCACTACAAGCACCCCCACGGGCGTGGCCTGCGGGACGGCGACGCCGAGGTGCACCACGTCAATCCGACGTGCGGCGACGAGATCACGCTTCGCGTGAAGTACGACGGCTCGCGCATCGCGGACGTGTCGTACGAGGGGCAGGGCTGCTCGATCAGCCAGGCCAGCGCGTCGGTGCTGAACGACCTGCTGGTCGGCAAGGAGCTGGCCGAGGCGCGTCGCATCCAGGAGGTGTTCCTGGAGCTGATGCAGTCCAAGGGCAAGCTGGAGCCGGACGACGCCATGGAGGAGGTGCTGGAGGACGCGGTCGCGTTCGCCGGTGTCTCCAAGTACCCGGCGCGCGTGAAGTGTGCTCTGCTGAGCTGGATGGCGTGGAAGGACGCGACGGCGCAGGCGCTGGGCGAGGACGACCGCGAGAGTGCTGTGAGGAAGATCGCATGACTGACAACGCCGTAACCGAGACGGACGCGGCGGCGGAGACCGCCGGGGCGGAGAGCACGGCGGCGGAGAGCCCCGAGGCGCCCGCCGCCGACGGTGCCGCCGCGGCCGTCGCCAAGCCCGCCTCCGAGGAGGAGGTCCGCGAGGCGCTGCTGGACGTCGTCGACCCCGAGCTGGGCATCGACGTCGTCAACCTCGGACTGATCTACGGGGTCCACGTCGACGACGCCAACATCGCCACCGTCGACATGACGCTGACGTCCGCGGCCTGCCCGCTGACCGACGTCATCGAGGACCAGGCGAAGTCCGCGACCGACGGTATCGTCAACGAGCTCCGGATCAACTGGGTCTGGATGCCGCCGTGGGGCCCGGACAAGATCACGGACGACGGCCGCGAGCAGCTTCGCGCGCTCGGCTTCAACGTCTGAGCGAGCCGCCGCACGCCGACACCGCTGAACGCCCGAAGGGCCCCGTGCTTCCCGCACGGGGCCCTTCGTCCTTCGGCGTGGTGTGCCGCGCGGCGGCGCTCAGCCCGTGTACGGCTGGCCGTAGGGCGACTGGGGCGACTGGGCCGGGTGCGGCTCACCGCCGTACGGCTGGCCTGGGTACGGCGGCGGGGGCGGCTGCACCCCGGCCGCCTCGGCCAGCGCCGGGGCGAGGTTCTCGACCCGGATGCGGCGGTCCACGTACAGCAGGCCGACCGACAGCTGGGGCAGCACGGTGGTGATGAACTGGTGGACCACCATGCCGAGCACATAGAGCACTCCGAGGGCCGCCAGCGGGACGACGAGCTCGCCCCCCGCCGGATCGCCGCCCGGCATCATGGCCAGGGAGACGAACACGCCGCCGTAGCTGAACGGCATGCTGGCGAAGTAGCCGATCACGCCGGCGATGACCATGACCAGCAGCTGGATGCCGAAGGTCCGCCACCACGCGCCCCGCACCAGCTCCGCCGAGCGGCGCAGCGCCCCCACCGGGCCCTGCTTCTCGAAGACCACGGCGGCCGGGGCGAGGCTGTAGCGGACATAGAGCCAGGTCGCCAGGGGCCACAGGGCCAGCATGCCGATCAGGAAGACCGCGAAGGCGGTGCCCAACGACGTCCCGTCGCTGTCGGCCACCGTGCCTGTCAGGAACGCGACGAGCCCGACCAGGAGCAACGGCACGGCGACGATCAGCGAGTAGAGGAGCTGCGTGCCGAGCATCGCCGGGATCCGGGGTGACGCGCGCCGCCAGACCTCGCCGAAGGACGGCCGTCGGCCGAGCACCGCGTCCTGGACGACGACCAGGCAGGCGGCGTTCATCAGGGCCAGCGTCACCACGAAGACCAGCAGCGAGGCCAGCCCCGCGCCGCCGAAGGCGCCGAGCACCGGGATGACGTCGGCGGAGTCCGCCGACTCGCCGGCCGGCAGGTCGAAGAGCGTCCGCAGATGGTCGAAGACCGTGTACGCCGCGATGCCGAAGGCGGCGCCGGTCAGCAGGCCCGCGCTGAGCAGGATCGCCGCGGCCATGGCGACCAGCGGCTTGAGGTTGCGCCCCAGCGCGGAGAACCCGCCGCCGAGTATGTCTCCGACGGTGAGCGGTGCCAGCGGGACCACTCCGGGCTTCGGCGGCTGCGCCGCCCAGCCCTGTCCCCAGCCCGGAGCTCCCCAGCCCGGAGCCCCCCAGCCTGGGGGGCCTGGAGGTCCCCAGCCCTGAGGTCCCCACCCCGATGTGTTCGCCATCGCTTTTTACTCCGTTGTTCCTGTGCGTCCCGGATGACCGGGAGGTCGCGACACGATATCCCCCGCCGCCCGCACGTGGGCACCCGGTGGTGCGCGACGACTGTGTACAGTCGTACACAACGTTGTGTACGCTCGTACGCATGGGATACGGACTGCTGGCCGCGGCCATCGCGGCGGAGGTGGCCGGAACCACGGCCATGAAGTACAGCGAGGGGTTCACCAGGCTCTGGCCGTCCCTGGTGACCGTCGCCGGATATCTGCTCGCCTTCACGCTGCTCGCGCAGACCCTGAAGACCATGCAGGTCGGTACGGCCTACGCGATCTGGGCCGGGGTCGGCACCGCGGCGGTCGCCGCGATCGGCATGGTGTTCCTCGGCGAGGCGGCGAGCGCCGCGCGGCTGGCCGGGATCGCCCTCGTCGTCGGCGGCGTGGTGCTGCTCAACCTGGGCGGGGCGCACTGATGGCAGCCCGCCGCTACGACCCCGAGCGCCGCCAGCGCATCATCGACGCCGCGATCCGCGTGGTGGGCCGCAAGGGCATCGCCGGGCTCAGCCACCGGTCGGTCGCGGCCGAGGCCGATGTGCCGCTCGGCTCGACCACGTACCACTTCAAGAACCTCGACGACCTGATGGTCGCGGCGCTGCGGCAGACCAACGAGGGCTTCACCAAGGTCGCGCAGAAGCATCCCGGCCTGGACGACCCGCGCACCGATCTCGCCGCGGAGCTGGCCCAGCTGACGGGGGAGTGGATCTCCGGTGAGCGCACCGGCGTCGAGCTGGAGTACGAGCTGTACCTCGCGGCGCTGCGCAGGCCCGCGCTGCGTCCGGTCGCCGCGGAGTGGTGCGGCGTCGCCGACGTACTGGCCCGCCGCACCGACCCGGTGACCGCGCGGGCCCTGGCCGCGCTCATCGACGGCGTCTGCCTCCAGGTGCTGCTCACCGGCGGTGAGTACGACGAGGAGTACACACGCGAGATGCTCGCCCGCCTCATTCATGGTGCGGCTGCGGGTGGCCGCGGGTGAGGTGACGGTCGGCTCGCGCCGCCCGCGCGGCGTCCACGCTCGCCAGCGCCGCGAGGGCTGGTACGTCACCTGCGGGTGCGTTGTGGCTTGTCGCGCCCACGCGGCGGAAGCCGCATAGGGGTACGGCCCCGTGCCCCTTCGGGGCGCTCGGTGGCTGAGACCGGTTCGCCTCTGTGGTCCGGTGCCGGTTAGGTTTCTGCCATGACCGATACGACTGCTTTCCGCACCACCGGCGCCGTCGCCGCCGGGCTCGCCACGCTCGCCGCCGACGGCACCGTCCTGGACACCTGGTTCCCCGCCCCCGAACTGGCCGCCGAGCCCGGCCCCGCCGGTACCGAGCGGCTGAGCGCCGAGCGCGCCGTCGAGCTGCTCGGCGAGGGCGCGGCCAAGGCGATCCGGACGGACGCGCTCCGGGGCGTGGACGTCGTCGCGGTCCGTACGGTCATCGCCTCGCTCGACGACAAGCCGCTGGACGCCCACGACGCCTATCTGCGTCTGCACCTGCTCAGCCACCGCCTGGTCCGTCCGCACGGTCAGAACCTCGATGGGGTCTTCGGGCTGCTCTCCAACAACGCCTGGACCTCGCTCGGTCCGGTCGCCGTCGACCAGCTGGAGACCGTGCGGCTGAACGCCCGCGCCGCCGGACTGCACCTCCAGGTCACCAGCGTCGACAAGTTCCCGCGGATGACGGACTACGTGGCCCCCAAGGGCGTACGGATCGCCGACGCCGACCGGGTCCGGCTCGGCGCGCACCTCGCCGAGGGCACCACGGTCATGCACGAGGGCTTCGTGAACTTCAACGCGGGCACCCTGGGCACCTCCATGATCGAGGGCCGGATCTCCGCGGGCGTCGTCATCGGCGACGGCTCGGACATCGGCGGCGGCGCCTCCACCATGGGCACCCTCTCCGGCGGCGGCAAGGAGCGCATCGTCATCGGCGAACGCTGCCTGATCGGCGCCGAGGCCGGTGTCGGCATCGCGCTCGGCGACGAGTGCGTGGTCGAGGCGGGGCTTTACGTCACGGCCGGTACGCGCGTGACGATGCCCGACGGCCAGATCGTCAAGGCCCGCGAGCTGTCCGGCGCGAGCAACATCCTCTTCCGCCGCAACTCCGTGAGCGGCACCGTCGAGGCCCGCCCGAACAACGCCGTCTGGGGCGGGCTCAACGACATCCTGCACAGCAACGACTGAGCGGACGCCGAGAGTCGACGCCGCGGCCCGCACCGGACACCGTCCGGCGCGGGCCGCGCCGCGTTCACCCGGCCAGTCCCGGGCCCCCGTCCTCAGACCGTCCTTGACGTCAACCTTGGTTGAGGTTTGATCATGGAGTCACAGCACCCCGAACGGGGTTCCTGAACTGAGGAGTTCGGCATGAACGTGCGCATCGACACCCTGCCCCGGATCACCCGCCCCGGCGTCGGCGCGGTACTCGTCAGCACCTGGCGGGTCGGCGCCCCCGAGCGTCAGCGGGCGGCGGTGGAGGCGATCCGCGCGACGTGGGAGCGCAGGCCCTGGCCGACCGCCGACCTCGTCGGGTACAGCGTCCTCACCGGCACCGACGGGGACACCCTGCTGCATTACTCGCAATGGCGCGACGTCCAGGCGTTCGACGCGTTCGTACGGGAGCACCGCGATGAGCGGAACGCGGAGATCGACGCCGCCGTGCCCGGCATCGAGCGCGTCGCGCTCGACAAGTACGAGCTCTACCGCAGCACGACGCCGCACGACGAGCCTCGTACCCCCGGCGCCATCGTGATCGTCGACGTGGAGTTCGAAGGACCGGACGCACGGCGGCAACAGGACTGGGTCGACGCCGTCTTCGACGCGCTGGACTCCGACGAGAAGCCGCACCCCGGCGGCGTCTCCGGCCACTTCCACACCAGCCTGGACGGCGCCCGCGTGCTCAACTACGCCGAGTGGGAGAGCGAGCAGGCCCATATCGAGGCGCTCGCGGCCCCCGGTGACGGCATCGGCAGCCCCACGCCTCAGTGGCACCGGGTGCGGAACTTCCCTGGACTGACCTCGGGCGGCGGCGTACGGCGCTACCTGCCCGCGATCAGCCTCAGCGCCGCCGCGGCGTGAGCCGGGCCGGGCTCCTGGCGCCAGGAACCCGGCCCGGCTCACGGGGAGTCACGGCCGGAAGCGCAGCACCTGCGGGTCGTGGTCGCTGTTCTGCTGGGCGAACTCCGCGTTGATGTGCACGCTGTCGTACTCGAAGCGGCGAATCGACGGGCTGGTCAGGATCTGGTCGAGGACCTGGCTGTTGCCCTGGTAGACGTACGAGTACCGCTCCTCGCGGGGCAGCGACTTGACGGCCGGGTAGAGCACCCCGCAGTCGGTCAGCGCCTTCGTGGTCGCCGAGAACTCGAAGTCGTTGATGTCGCCGAGCACGATGACGTCGGCCTTCTTCTGGATCGCCAGAATGTCCTTCACCAGGCCGTTGACGGCCTGCGCCTGCCGCAGCCGCTTCGCCTCGGACTTGCGGTTCGGCGGCTGGAGGTGCGCGGTCAGCGACTGGTCCCCGCCCTTGGAGCCGAAGTGGTTGGCGATCAGGAACACCGTGCGGCCGCGGAAGGTGAACTCGCCCGCGAGCGGCTTGCGGCTGTTGTCCCAGGCGTCGTTCGTCGGGTCGACCCGGCCCGGCGAGTGGGTCAGCGCGGCCTTGCCCCGCCGCTTGACCACACCGGTCGCGGTGGTGGCGTCGCCGCCCGGCCGGTCGGTGAACGACACCCGCGCGGGGTTGAACAGGAACACCGAGCGGATGTTGCCGCCCGGCCGGCCGCCGTCCTGGTTGTTCTCGGGGTCGATCGAGCGCCAGTCGTAGGCGGGCCCGCCCGCGGCCTCGATCGCGTCCGTGAACCGCTTCAGGGTCTCGTCGGCGGCGACCGTGCCGTCGTTCTCCGGGCCGCTGTTGTCCTGGATCTCCTCCAGCGTGAGGATGTCGGGGCTCGCGAGGTTGTCCACCACCGCGCCGGCGAGCGCGTCGAACTTCTCCTGCGAGTCGGCCGCGCTGAGGTTCTCCACGTTGTACGTGGCGACGGCCAGCTCCTTGCGGCGCTGCTTGCGGGTCTTCTCCGGCTCAAGCCCGTTGCCGGCGACCGTGCCCAGGGTGCGGGCGACCAGGTTGTAGCCGCCGTACTGGTCGAAGTCCAGCGGGCCCTCGGTCCGGCCGGTCAGCTCGTCCCCGACGTCAGCCTGCGGGAACGGCCGCTCGGAGAACGGGGCGAGCTGCTCGACCTTCAGCCGCCCGCCGTTCTGCGAGGTGTACGAACCGTAGACGGTCCCGCCGCGCGGGCTGGCGTTCTGCTCGGGCTCGACCGTGACCCACAGCTCCCCGTACTTGGTGCTGGGGCCGACCACACGAGAGGTGCCGATGGCGACGTTCATGCCCTCCAGCGACTCGTAGAAGTCCAGGGCGTAGGCGTCGGGCCGCAGTTCCAGCCCGTTGACGCTGCCGCCGTCGGCCGGGTCGCCGTCGGGTACGTACGCGTCGGGCACGGCCCCGGCGTCGATGACCACGGGGGCGGGCAGCGCGTTGCCCGAGGAGTCCACGGTGACCGTCGGCTTGGAGATCTGGGTGACCGACTGGTTGCCGGACTTGGCGCCGCCCGGAATGTACTCGCCGACGAGGCCGGACACCCGTACCGCGTCGCCCGTCTTCACGGTGGGCGCGGACCCGGTGTAGACGAAGACGCCTTCGCTGGTGGCGGGATCGGCGTCGGCCCGCGGGTCCTGGATCCAGAAGCCGCGCGAGCCGTAGGTGCGGACCCCGGTCACGATGCCGGAGACATCGCTGACCCGCTGCCCGGCGAGCGGCGAGAGGCGGGTGCCGCCCTGGATGTCGTGGATGCGGACGGCCCCGGCGCTCCCGTACGCGTCGGCCGGGGCGGAGCTGGCGGTGGTGGCGGAGAGGAGCCCCGCGGCCAGTGCGGTGGCCACGACGGCGGAGACGGCCGCGGAGCGGCGGACCGTGCGGTGGGAAGCGGGGGAGGAAGGCATCGCTATTCGCGGTGGCATCGACGGACTCCGTGCTGGATGAGGGGAGAGCGGCCGGAAGGCCCTGGAGTTCTACGCGCGTCAATCTCTTCTGTCGTCAAGGAACTTGTCAAGGGTTCATCGATGGACGGCTTCTGACGAGTACATGAACCGGGCGGCAGGGGGCGAAATCCGTCTACGCTGGGTCTGGGCCAGAACCACCGAGACCCGCGGGATCCCCCGAGATCCACCGCGATCCCCCTCATACCCGCCCAGACCGAACCCGGATCCACCGAGACCTCTGAGTCCGCCCGAGGAGAGAACCAGCCGATGTCCTCAGAACGCTCCACCCTGCCGCCGGTACGGCTGACTTCCGAGGCGGAGCTCGCGCGGGACGCGCTCGCCAGCCCGCTGCTCGCCCGCGCCGTGCGGCTCGCCCGCTGGGCGGGTCCGCACACGCGGGTCGGCGCAGGCGGCGAACTCGTCGACGCCCAACTGCCGGACGCGGCGGCGCACCTCGGCTACGACGCGGACGACGAGGACGGCCCCGCGTACGCCAGCGAGGCCTGGCGGGTCGCGGTGGACACCGGCCTGGTGGACATCGTTGACGGCGACCCGGCCGGCTCGGGCGAGTCGGACGACGCCGAAGGCGCCGTCACCGCCGGGGAGGACCTCGCGCTCGTCACGTCGGGCAGCCCGCAGGACATCCTCGCGCTCTGGCTCGCCGCCCTGGAGACCGTACTCGCCGACGCCACCGTGCCCGACCTGGACGGCATCGTCGACGCGCTGCACAACGGCGGCGACCTCAACCTGGACGAGCTGGACTGGGACCCGGACGCCGAAGCCGACTTCCTGGACGGCGTACTCGGCAACCTCTATCTGCTGACCGTCGGCGAGGTCGCCACGAGCGGTCCGGACGCCGGGGGCCCGGGGGCCGGCGGCGAGCCGGTGCCGCTGCCCGCGCTCGCCGCGTCGATGATCGTGCCCGACGACATGGGCGAGCCCACCGACGACATCCTGGAGCAGGTCTCCGACGCGATGATGCGCCTGGACGACCAGTTCCGGACGCTGGAGCCGATCGGTCTCGTCGAGTTCCAGCCCGTCGACGAGACGCTGATGGCCGAGGCCGGTACGGAGCCCGAGCCGCTGGACACGCCCGCCGACGAGGAGGACGTCTCCCGCTACGGACTCGTGCGGCTGACCCCGCTCGGCCTGTACGGCGTACGCGCCCGGATGCTGGAGGCCGGGATCGACGCGCCCGCCGTGGGCGACCTCGCGGACAAGGGCGCCGACACCCTCCTCGACCTCACCGCCGACTTCCCGCAGTCCGCGGCCCGCGCCGAGACCGAGCAGTGGCTCGCCAGGCGCGAACCCCTCGCCGCCGCACGGGAGTTGCTGGCCGCCGCGCGCGGCGGCGACGAGCGTGCGCCGCTGCGCCGCCTGCACTGCCAGCAGGCCCTGTCCCTGGTGGACGACCAGGCCGAGCCCGCGCTGCGCGAGGTGCTCGACGACGCGGAACTCGGCGGCCTGGCCCGCGTCTGGCTCACCGAACGCGCGGCCGCGGACGTGCCGGCGCCGAGCGAGGCGATGGTCTACTGGCTGACCGTCGACACCATCGCCGCGCAGCTCGCCGCCGAGGGCAACTCCGACGAACTCCAGGGCCTGGTGGAGGGTCTGGCCGAGCAGCACAGCGGCTTCTTCGACACGGCCTGGCGGGTCGACCACCCGGCGACCGCCGACGTCCTGGAGGCGATGGGGCGACTGCACCCCGACAAGCAGGTGGCCAAGGAGGCCCGCAAGGCGGCGTTCAAGGCCCGGTCGCTGCGGGGCGAGTAGGGGGCGCACGTACGCGCGGCGGCGCGGCGCTTCCCAGCGGCGCGCCAAGCCGGTGCGCGGGGGCTCCCGCCGGAGCCCGCGGGGCTCCCCGTCCGAGCGCCCGCGGGGCTCCCGTACGAGGGCCCGCGGGACGCCCGCCCGAACGCCCGCGGGGTGCTCCGCAGGCGCTCGGAGGCGAGGGGGCATCCGTCGATCAGGGGCGCTGGCGTTTCCACGGGCCAGTGATGGCCAGCGTGTAGCCCGGTTCCTGGATGTTGGCGTACAGGGTCCTGCCGTCGGCGGAGAACACGACTCCGGTGAACTCGCTGAACTCCGGCTCGTCCTCGGTGCCGATGTTCACCTGGTTGCGGGCGATCGGGTACGTGCGCCCGCTGTCGGTCGCGCCGAAGAGATGCTGGAGGCCCTCGCCGTCCTCGGCGATGATCAGGCCGCCGTAGGGCGAGACGGTGATGTTGTCCGGGCCGCCGAGTGAGCCGTGCTCCCACGGGTCCGGGTGTACCCCGAGCCGCACCTTCAGGGTGAGGGTGCGGTGGCGCGGGTCGTAGAACCAGACCTGGCCGTCGTGCGGTTCGCCGGGGCTGTCGTCGTCGCGCGCGTAGGAGGCGACGAGGTACGCGCCGCCGTCGCCCCACCACATGCCCTCCAGCTTGCGGGCGCGGGTGACCTCGCCGGGCCCGAACTGCTTGCGCACCGGGACCTCGCGGGCGTCGCGGTCGGGCACGTCCACCCAGTCCACGCCGTACACCGTGCCGATCTTCGTGGCGCGCGACAGGTCGTCGACGTAACGGCCGCCGGAGTCGACGCACCTGAGGGCCTGGAGTACGCCCGCGTCGTCGGCGAGGGTACGGAGCTGGCCGCGACCGTGCCGGAAGCCCTTCGGAGGCACCCAGCGGAAGAGCAGGCCGTTGGGCCGCTTGTCGTCCTCGGTGAGATAGGCGTGCCCGCGCTTGGGGTCGATCACCACGGCCTCGTGGTCGTATCGGCCGAAGAACTTCAGCGGCTTGGGGCCGCGGTTGGCGCGGCGGTCGTAGGGGTCGACCTCGAAGACATAGCCGTGGTCCTTGGTCATGCCGTTCTCACCGGCCAGGTCGGAGTTCTCCTCGCAGGTCAGCCAGGTGCCCCAGGAGGTGCGTCCGCCCGCGCAGTTGGTGGAGGTGCCCGCGATGCCCACCCACTGGGCGACCTCGCCGCCCCCGCGGACCTCCACGACCGTGCAGCCGCCGGACGCGGCGGGGTCGTAGACCAGCCCTTCGGCCAGCGGCACCGGATGCCGCCAGCGCGCTCTGCCGCCCTTGAGTTCGTGGTTGACGACCAGCAGGGTCACCCCGCCGCGGCCCTCGAAGGCGGCCGTGCCGTCCTGCTTCTCGGGGGTGAACTCGCCGCTCTCCAGCTTGGTTCCGCCGGATTCGGTGAGGATCCGGTACGAGAATCCCGCGGGCAGCGCGAGGACGCCGTCGGGGTCGGGGACCAGCGGGCCGTAGCCGGGGCAGGCGGGCCGCCGCCTCGCGCGCCCGGCCCCGCCGTCGACGCCCGTGCCCTCGACGTCCGTGCCCTGGCCGTCGATGTCCTCGACGGCCAGGGCCCCTTCGGCGGTGGCCAGCACCGCGGCTGTTCCGGTCAGGGCGACTCCCGCGCCGGTGAGCGCGGACCGGGTGGCGAAGTCCCTGCGGGTGAGTGGCATCGGGTCTCCTTGAGCGGTGAGGAGGGCATGCGATGGTGCCGCCATTTCGTGCCTACCGTCCCGCCCGCGTATAAACGGCGGTTGAACTCTGTCCCACGTCGAGAGGCCCGCTTCGATGTCATCGCCCGCGCCGCGACGCGGCTGAGCGGACCCTGGCCTCGCTGGACGGCTCCGGGCATGCGCTGGTCGGCGGGGACCTCGCCGACCCGGCCGGGGCCGAGCGGGTCGCCGGGCAGGCCGCCGACGCGCTGGGCGGGATCGACATCCTGGTGAACAACGCGGCCGTGAATCTGCGCCACCCCTTGCCGGAGACGTCGTACGAGCAGTGGACGGCGCTGTGGCAGCAGCATGTCGCGGTCAACCTGCTCGCCACGGCGCACCTCAGCCATCTCGCGGGGCGGCGGATGATCGACCAGGGCAGTGCCGGACGCATCGTCAACATCGGGTCGCGCGGCGCCTTCCGCGGCGAACCCGACCACCCGGCCTACGGCGCGACCAAGGCGGCCGTGCACGCGCTGGGGCAGTCGCTGGCCGTGTCCCTGGCGCCGTACGGGATCGGCGTGGCGTCCGTCGCGCCCGGCTTCTTCGAGACCGAGCGGGTGGCGCATCGGCTGAGCGGCGCGGAGGGCGAGGCGATCCGGGCGCAGAGCCCGTTCGGCCGCGTCGCGGACGCCGACGAGGTCGCCGCGGCGGTGCTGTGGCTCGCCTCACCGGCTGCCGAGTGGTCGTCGGGCACGGTACTCGACGTCAACGGCGCGTCGTATCTGCGCACCTGACCGTTCCGCGCGGCGGGGCTCTCGTCTCACCCGGAGTCAGTGCAGCGCTTCGATCGCCTTCAAGACCAAGGCCCGCGCGTCAGCCCCGTATACCGCCATGCTGCGCAGCTGCTCGAACGCCTTCAGGTACAAGGCGACCTCAGAGGGCTGGGTGATGTTCACCTCCGCGGAGAGCAACTCGACTGATACCAATGTGTCGTCGTGCACGTCGAACGTCTCCTGCGGCCACAGTGTCCGGTCGTGCGTCGACATGGGGACGATGCCCAACGACACCTGGGGGAGTGCGCCGGCGGTGAGCAGGTAGCCCAGTTGCGCGGCCATCACGTCCGAGTCGCCGAGCTGGTAGTGGAGCACCGCTTCCTCGATGAGGAACATGAAGCGATGGCCCGGCTCATGGATGACCTGCGACCGCCGCAGACGTGCCGCGGCGGCCTCCGCCCCGTCGTCGGGCACGTCGAGGAATCGGGCGTTCATCGACAGCAGAACCCTTGCGTAACCCTGCGTCTGGAGTAGGCCAGGTATCAGGACGGGGGAGTACACACGCAACAGCCCAGTTGACCGGTACAGCTCAACATAGCTGTCCTGAAGCTTCTTGAGGCCGGACCGGACACGTTGCCGCCACTCCCGGTACAGAGACTCGGCATGCTGCGACGCCGCGATCAGGTCCTCTGTCTGGCCGACGGCGTCCGTCACACGGCACCACAAGCGGATGTCCGTCGGCGACGGCGGGGTGCGGGCGTTCTCGATGCGGGACGTCTTGGCGTGATGCCAGCCGCACTGGGAGGCGAGCTCGGTGACTGTCAGATCAGCGTTCCTCCGCAAGCCGCGGAGCTGCCGCGCCACATTCTCGCGGGCGGCTTGGGCCGAGGAGGACGGAGAGAAGGACATGAGCTGCCAACGGTGCTTTCTGTCAGTGGATCGCGTACTGGTCGTGGGTGATGGCGCGGTCCCAGACGGCTTCGAAGGCATCCACGCACTGCTTGACAATATGAGGTTCGGCCCTCAACTCCATGTCCGGGGTCGCCCAGTTGCCATCGCCTGTGAAGTGGTTGAACAGGACCTGCGCCCCGTCGAAGATCCACAGGTCTGCGCCCGGCAACATGAGGTCAACCGCCTCCGGGCGGGGCAGCCACCGGACTTGTTCCCCGGCCGTGACGTTGACGACGGTTCCGGCGTGCTCGTAGCGGATGTAGTCAGTGACCGGCTCGGAGACGATGCGGGCCCGACGCACGGTAACGCCGCGCGCGACCGCCTGGGAGATCATGCCTACCCACGGTGCCCAGTACTCCGAGGAGGGATCGATGTCCCTCTTCCCTGTGGCCTGCCAGGTGTTGAAGTCGTCGGCCTCGTCGCCAACGGCGTACTGATCGCGCATTTCGAGGTGCACGGCCGAGCGTTGTGCCGCCTCGAAGAGGTCGTCAAAGCTGAGCGCGTTCTGCGGCATCGCACGCCTCCCTCAGGATCGATGCGACGCGGACCGGGATACGGATGACGGTCTCGTGGGCCGGGATGCCCGGTACATGTCCAGGCGACGTGTTCTGAGCGCACTCGGTCCGGGTCGCCTCATCAGCGGTGTAGCTCTGGATCACGATGTCCGCGTTCCCCTGGTCCACCCAGACCGTGGGTGACCCGTTCTTGCCTGTGTCGGGATCGATTCCGATGAACTGTAGGTCCACGTCTGACTCCAAGGTAGCCGTGCGTCAATGTGCATTAATTTGACGCTGACGGTCCATGTCGTCAAGAACGTAAACCAGATATGTACCGGCTGAGATTGCTACCCGCACATCAGTGCACATTGCTGGCCGTGGCGCACATCCCCCCTCTAGCGTCGTGACCAGCGGCAGCCCCGCCCATCCGCCCGCGGGCATGCCGCACACCCAGGCCGGGCGGACCACTTCACCGGAAGGCATCCGGATGGCGACCGTCAGCAGACCGCGAGTACTCCCGCCCGTCGGGCCAGGGCCGGGAGCGGTGGTGCACACGAGGGCGGAGCGGCGGCTGGCGGCCGGTCACTGGCTGCTGGCCGCGCACCCGAGACCCGGCCGGGCCCGCCGCGGGTGGGACTGTCCCGACGGGATGGTCCTGTTGCCGCTCGGCGGGCTGTTCGCCGCGGTCCGCATCCCCCAGTACGTGGTGGCCGCCGCCGCGGATGTGGACGACCGCGCCGCTTTGGACGTGTTCCTGGCCGAGGCGCTCGGCGGGGGCCCGGTGATCTGTGACCCGCGGGGGCACCGCTACTACCCACTCGTCCCGGCCAGCGTCCTGGCGTGGTGGTCGATGCCGGACGCGCCATGCCTGGGCCGTGACCACTACCTCGGTGTACCCCGCCTCGACCAGACGACCCTGGACCCGCGTGCGTGGCGGTCGTACTGGTCGGTGCCGATGGAGTCCGCGGGCGTCCTGTGCGACCCGCTCAATGTCGCCCGCCTTGGCGCTGTCGGCAGCAGCCGCGCCGGGACGGAGGACGCGTGGAAGACCGCCCGCCGCGCCTGGAGGCCCTGACGTTCTGCTGCCGCTGCGACCGGGCGATCAAGCCCGGCGAGCCTTACGACCGTCACA
This sequence comes from Streptomyces sp. O3, assembly GCF_054788135.1. Lineage (NCBI taxonomy): Bacteria > Bacillati > Actinomycetota > Actinomycetes > Kitasatosporales > Streptomycetaceae > Streptomyces > Streptomyces sp. O3. Next base: position 23,616 of record NZ_JBTVYK010000042.1, on the reverse strand, counting down.
TCCACGACCGGGCGACCGGAGTGCCGCTGACCACCTACAGTCACCGCGACCGCGAGGCCTGCGCCCGGCGCCGCTGAGCCCCCTCGGGGCCGCGCCCGGATCACCGCGCACAGCCCCCGCCCTGGTCGGTACCTCTGGCAGGGCCACGGCCGGGGCGGGTCGCAAAGACCGTGCGATGCACACCCCTACAGAGAGGAAACCCCGCCGTGGGAACCATCAGCAATGGGCGCACGACCCAGCCGTACGGGAACGTGACCGCCCCCGGCCTGCACTGGCGCAAGGCCAGCAGGCAACGCGATCTTCGCGCGGGTGCGGCAGCGGTTCGGGCGCACCCCGTGCCGTGAGTGCTCCCGTACGACGAACACGGACGGCCTCGTGTACCTGGGCGTGGTCGTCGTCTCGTGCTCGGACTGCGGTGGCGCCGCACCCAAGGGACGAGTGAAGCGACGGGCCTCGCCCGGCTAGCCCGTGACCGCCCCGGCCGGTCATCCCCCTCTTGCCCCCCGGCCGGGGCTACTCGCGGGCGAGTGTGCGCGTCTTCTACAGCGCCTGCGCTCCGGGCTTGACCATGCCGCGTACGGTGCGGGCCTTGATGAACTCGCCGACCGCCGTCATCTCCCATTCGCCGGAGAACTGGCGGATCAGCTTGGCCATGATCACGCCCGTCTGCGCCTCGGCGTGGGTCAGGTCGAAGCGGGCGAGTTCCTCGCCGGATTCGGCGTCCATGAGGCGGCAGTAGGCCTTGGCGACCTCGGTGAACTTCTGGCCGGAGAACGAGTTGACCGTGAAGACCAGGCCGGTGGCCTCGGCGGGGAGACGGCCCAGGTCGACCACGATCATCTCGTCGTCGCCCGCGCCCTCGCCGGTGAGGTTGTCGCCGGAGTGCTTGATCGCGCCGTTCAGGATCGAGAGCTTGCCGAAGTAGCAGCTTTCGAGGTGGTTGCGCTGGGGGCCGTAGGCGATGACCGAGGCGTCCAGGTCGATGTCCTTGCCGCGGAACGCGGGCTCCCAGCCGAGGCCCATCTTGACGCGCGACAGCAGCGGGCGGCCGCCCTTGACCAGGGACACGGTCTGGTTCTTCTGGAGGCTGACCCGGCCCTTGTCCAGATTGATCTTCCCGGTGCCGGGCGCGGGCGCCGCGGCCGGGGGAGCGGCGGGCGGCGGGGGCGGCTGGACGGCCGGGGCGGAGGGCGGCGGGGTCTGGGGGGCAGGGGGCGCGGAGGCCGGGGCCGGGGTCGGCGCCGGGGCGGGCTCCTCGACCGTCACGCCGAAGTCGGTGGCGATTCCGGCCAGGCCGTTCGCGTACCCCTGGCCGACCGCGCGGGCCTTCCACGCGCCGCCGCGCCGGTAGATCTCGACGACCACCAGGGCGGTCTCGGCGCCGAGCTGGGGCGGCGTGAAGGCGGCGAGCGCGGTGCCGTCGTCGGCGTTCCGGATGGTGGCCGTGGGCTCGATGCCCTGGAAGGTCTGGCCCGCCGCGTCCGGGCTGGCGGTCACGACGATCTTCTCGATGCCGGGCGGCACGGCCGCGGTGTCGACCGTGATCACGTCGGGCGTCGAGCCGCCGCCCGAGCGGTAGGACACACCGGGTCCGGTGGGCTGGTTGAAGAAGATGAAGTCGTCGTCGGAGCGCACCTTGCCGTCGGCGGTGAGCAGCAGGCCCGACACGTCGAGCCGCACCGGGGCGGCGACGTCCACCGCGACGCGGGCGGCGGAGAGGGGGATGTTCGAGCCAGGGGTCATCACTGTCATGCCAGAGGTAACGAGCGACCCCGCTTTGCCGTTCCCTTACCTTCGGTGTGAGTTGATGAAAATGATTGTCATTGGCTAAGGTCGGCGATGCTCCGTCCCGTCCCGCTCGTGGAAGAAGTCCTGTGCGCCCCCGCAAGCTCCTGCCTCCCGCCGCCCTGTCCCTCGCCGCCGCGCTCACCGTCTCCGGCTGCTTCGCCTCCGACGCCGACTCGGGCTCCGGCTCCGGGTCCGCCGAGGGGTCCGACGGCAAGCGGATACGCGTCGCCATGATGCAGCCGCCCCGCTCCGGCCTCTCGCCGCTCAGCGACGACGCCTTCAAGCTGTCGCGCTGGTCCACCGCCGAAACCCTGGTCACCCTCGACAAGGAGGGCGACCCCCAGCCCGCGCTGGCCACCCGGTGGAAGCGCACCAGCGACAAGACGTGGACCTTCGCACTCCGTGAGGGCGTGACGTTCCACGACGGGACGCCGTTCACCGCGCGGGCCGTCAAGCGCTCCCTCGACCGGGCCGCCACCGCCGCGCCCAAGCCGCGCATCCTCGACGGCGTCGAGCTGACCGTCACGGCCGAGGGCGACACCGTCACCGTCACCACCGCCGAGCCCGACCCGCTCGTACCGCAGCGGCTCTCCTCGCCGCAGCTGTCGATCCTCGCGGCCAAGGCCTACCGGGGGAAGACCGTCGACCCCGTCGGCGCAGGCACCGGCGCCTTCGTCCTGAAGAAGGCCGACGGCACCAGCACCGCGACCCTCGACCGCAACGAGGACTACTGGGGCGGCCGCGCCAAGGCCGCGGGCATCGACGCCGCCTACATCCCGGACGGCGCCGCCCGCGCCGCCGCACTGCGCAGCGACGCCGCCGACGTCGTCGAGGCCGTACCCGTGTCGCAGGCCTCGCTGCTCGACGAGGACCAGATCACCGAGGTGCCGATGCCGCGCACCAACACCCTCTACCTCAACACCGAGAGAGGCGTGTTCAAGGACGCGGGCCAGCGCGCCGCCGCCCGCTCCGCCATCGACGCCAAGGCCCTGGTCGACGGCATCTATGAGGGCCGCGCCGACGTCGCCGAAGGGCTGCTCGGGCCCGCCCTGCCCTGGGCGGCCGAGCGCGCCGGACGCACCAAGGCGGCCAAGGCCGCCAAGCCCTCCGGCGAGACCGTCACCATCGGGACCTTCACCGACCGCGCTGAACTCCCCGAAGTCGCCGCCGCGCTCCAGCAGCAGCTGAAAGACGCGGGGTTCAAGGTCAAGCTGGACGTCAGGGAGTACGCGAACATCGAATCCGACGCGCTGGACGGGAAGTTCGACGCGTTCATCCTCTCCCGCGCCACCGTCCTCGACTCCGGCGACCCGGCCGCCTATCTGCACAGCGACTTCATGAGCGACGGCTCCTTCAACATCGCCCAACTCGCCGACCCGGCCGTGGACAAGGCCGTGCGCAAGGCCGAGGCGACCGAGGCCGGTGCCGCCCGCCGCACGGCGATCCTCGACGCCGAGACCGCGATCCTCAACACCGACGGCGCCGTTCCGATGCTGCACGAGCGGGTGATCCAGGGCGATGCCACGCATGTGGTGGGATCGGCGAAGGACCCGCGTGAGCGTGAGCTGATCACTGTCGACACCCACATCAAGTGAAGACCCATACGAAACGGCGCGTGCCGGGGCCCGCGCTCCGGGCGGGCCTCGCGCGGGCGGCCGCACTGGCCGCCGTACTCGCCGCCGTCGGGCTGCTGCCCTGGCTGTCCGGACGGGACCCCGCGCTCACCGTGCTGCGCGCCCGCTCAGCCGAACAGGAGCCCACCGCCGAGGCATTGGACGCCATACGCGCCGACCTCGGCCTGGACGCCGGACCGCTCGGCCTGCTCGGCGACTGGGCGGGCGGCCTGGCCCGCGGCGACCTCGGCGCCTCCTGGGTCTCCGGGGCCGACGTCCTGCCGTCCGTGCTCTTCGGGCTCGGCGTCTCGCTCACCCTGATGGGCGCCGCGCTCGCCGTGGCGCTCCTGGTGGCCGCCGCGCTGTGCGCCCGCACCCTGGTGCGCGGGGCGCGCGGCACCCTGCGCGGCGGCGGGGGAGCGGCCGGGGCGATGCTCACCGCCGTCCCCGAATTCCTGCTCGCCACCGTGCTGCTGATCGTGCTCGGTGTGTGGTGGCGGCTGCTGCCCGTCTCCGGCTGGCAGGGGCCCGCGTACCTCGTGCTGCCCGCCCTGGCGATGGGCATCCCGGCGGGCGGGCTGCTCGGCCGCCTGGTGGACGACGCGCTGCCCGCCGTGTTCCGCGAACGCTGGACCGACGTGTGGCGGGCCTCGGGAGTCAGCCCCGGCCGTACGGTCGCCGCCGCGCTGCGCCGCGCGCTGCCCGCGCTCATCCCCCAACTGGGCCTGGTCGTGGTCGGCCTGACCGGCGGCGCGGTCGCCGTCGAGACCGTCTTCGCCGTACCCGGCCTCGGCCGCACCGCGCTCGGCGCCGCCAAGTCGCAGGACCTGCCGTTGCTCCAGGGCGCCGTGCTCGCCCTGCTGCTGCTCGCCCTCACGGCGGGCGGCTGCGCGGCCCTCGCCCGGCGCGCGCTGCTCGGCTCCGGACTGAAGGACGCGGCGCTCACGCTGCCCGCCCCCGCGCCCGGACGGGTGCGCGGCGCGGTGCCGCTCGCGCTCGCCGCCGTACTCGCCGCCGCCGTCGGGTGGGGCCTGCTCAAGGACCCGTACACCGTGCACACCACGGCCCGCCTCGCGGGCCCGTCCCTCGCCCATCCGCTCGGCACCGACGGCCTCGGCCGCGATGTGCTGGCCCGGCTCGGGCACGGGGCCGCGGCCACGGTCGGCGTGGCCCTCGCCGTGTGCGCCGTGTCCTGCCTCATCGCGCTCACCCTCGGCTTCCTGCCGCACGCCTGCGCCGGGGTCTCGGACATCGCCAACGCGCTGCCGCCGGTCGTCGTCGGCGTCCTGGTCGCCGCGCTCACCGGGCCCAGCACCCTCGGCGCGTCCCTCGCGGTCGCCCTGGTCTCCTGGCCGCCGCTCGCCGCGCACGCCTCGGCGCTGGTCCTGGAAGTCCGCGCGAGCGCCCATCTCACCGCGCAACGCGCCATCGGGGCCTCGCGGGGCTGGATCCTCACCCGGCATGTGCTGCCCGCCGTGGCCGGACCCGTCGCCCGGCACGCGGTGCTGCGGCTGCCCGGCATCGCGCTCGCCCTGGCGGCACTCGGCTTCCTCGGGCTCGGCGCGCGGCCGCCGTCGCCCGAGTGGGGACTGCTGCTCGACGAGTCCCGCCTGTACGTCGAGCGCGCGCCGCTCGCGGCCCTCGCACCGGCCGTCGCGCTGGCGCTGCTCGCGGCGCTGGCGGTGACGTCGGCGGAGCTGCGACCGAGACCACGCCCGCGGTCGGGGCCGGGCGCGGGGCGGTCTCGTTCCGTCGCGGTCGCCGTCTCCGCCCGCCCCGCGGACAGGGGAGCCGTGCGATGAGCGCTGTGCTGGAAGTGCGGGACCTGTGGGTCTCCGTCGATGAGACGCCCGCCGTGCGCGGTGTCTCCTTCGACGTACACGCCGGTGAGGTCACCGCGCTGGTAGGCGAGTCAGGGGCCGGGAAGTCCCTCACCGCCCGCGCCGTGCTCGGGCTCGCGCCACGGGGCGCGCGCGTGTCGGGGAGCGTACGGCTGGCCGGAGAGGAGGTCGCGGGGGCGTCGCCTTCCGTGTACCGGCGGCTGTGGGGGCGGCGGATCGCCTACGTCCCGCAGGACGCGCTCACGGTGCTCAGCCCGGTGCACCCGGTCGGCAGCCAACTCGCGGCGGCCGTACGGTCCGTGGCGCGGGTGTCCCGCGCCGAGGCGCGCCGCCGGGCCGTCGCCGCGCTCGACCGGGTCCAGATCGCCGACGCCGGACGGCGGGCGCGGGCCTACCCGCACGAGTTCTCCGGCGGCATGCGCCAGCGCGCGGTCATCGCCATGGCGCTGGTCAACTCGCCCGACCTGGTCGTCGCCGACGAGCCCACGACGGCGCTCGACCCGCGCGTCCAGGCGCAGGTGCTCGCCGTGCTGGCCGAAGCGCGGGAGGCCGCGGGGGCCGGGCTGCTCCTCATCACGCACGACCTGGAGGTGGCCAGGGGCCACGCGGACCGCGCGGTCGTGCTGTACGCGGGCCGGGCGTGCGAAGTCGGCCCGGCGGCCCAGGTGTTCGGGTCGCCCCGCGCGCCGTACACGGCGGGTCTGGCAGCCTCGCTGCCGGGTGCGGGTTTCGGCGGCGGGCCGCTGCCGGTGATCGGGGGCGGGCCGCCGTCGCCGCGCGCGTTGCCGCGTGGGTGCGCGTTCGGTCCGCGGTGTCCGGCGGTGGGGGAGGAGTGCGGGTCCGTGGAGCCTGAGCTGAGACTTGTCCCCCACCCCGCCCCTTCCCGAAAGGCCTCCCCGGCCGGGCTCACAGAAGTCCTCAATCGCCGGACGGGCTCCCCTTGGACGGAGCCCACCGCCACGGGAACGGGTGGGGCGGGGGCAGTGGACGCAGGAACGGACCCGCACATCGGCCACGGGCGCGCGGTCGCCTGCCACCGTCTTGGGGAACTCCCCGTGCCCGCCACCGAGCTCTTCGCCAGGGAGGACCCCGTATGAGCCCGCTGCTCGAAGTCACCGACCTCGTCGTACGGTACGGCGACCACACCGCCGTCGACCGCGTCTCGTTCACCGTTGACGAGGGCGAAACCCTCGCCCTCATCGGCGAGTCCGGCTGCGGTAAGTCCTCCACGGCCTTGGCCGCCCTCGCCCTGCGCCGCCCGGACTCCGGCAGCGTCCGCTTCGCCGGGCGGGAGCTGACCGGGCTGCGGGAGCGGGAACTGCGGCCGCTGCGGGCGCGGTTCCAGCCCGTGTTCCAGGACCCGTACGGCTCACTCGCCCCGCGCGGTACCATCGCCGCCGCCATCGCCGAACCTCTGCGGGTCCACCGCCGCCCTGTCGAAGGGCGGGTCGCCGCACTGCTGGACCTGGTCGGACTCGACGCCTCGCACGCCGACCGGATGCCGCACGAGCTGTCCGGCGGCCAGTGCCAGCGCGCCGGAATCGCCAGGGCACTGGCCCTCGGCCCCCGCCTGCTGGTGCTCGACGAACCCGTCTCCGCGCTCGACCCCTCCGTACGGGCCGGAATCCTCAACCTCCTCACCGAGCTCCAGGAACGCCTCGGCCTCGGCTATCTGTTCATCTGCCACGACATGGCCCTGGTCCGGCACACCGCACACCGCGTCGCCGTCATGGCCGACGGACGGATCGTGGAGACCGCGCCGGTGCGCGACCTGTTCACCGCGCCCCGGCACCCGCACACCCGCGAACTCCTCGACGTCACAGCGGGAGCCTCCCTCTGATGCGCACCACCGCACCCGACCGCGCGCCACGCGCGCGTGCCCGCCTGCTGCGGGAGCTGCCCGCCCTGCCCAGGCTGCTGATCGTCACCCAATGCGCCTTCAACGTCGGCTTCTTCGCCGTCCTGCCGTATCTCGCCGCGCACCTCAGCGGCACCCTGGGGCTCGCGGGCTGGCTGGTGGGCCTGGTGCTCGGCCTGCGCACCTTCAGCCAGCAGGGGCTGTTCGTGGTCGGCGGGGCGCTCACCGACCGGTACGGGCCCCGGCCGGTCGTGCTCGCCGGGTGCGCGTTGCGCGCCCTGGGCTTCGTGTGGCTGGGGTTCGCCGAGGCGACCTGGGCCGTGCTGGGCGCGGTGCTGCTGGTCGGGTTCGCCGCCGCGCTGTTCTCACCGGCCGTCGAGTCGGAGATCGCCCGGCAGGCCGTACGCCACGAGGAGGCGACCGGTGTCGCCCGCACCCGTGTGCTGGGCCTGTTCTCGGCCGGAGGCCAGGCGGGCGCCCTGCTCGGCCCCGTACTCGGCGCGGCGCTGCTCGCGGGCGGGTTCCGGGCGGCCTGCCTGGCGGGCGCCGGGATGTTCGTCCTGATCCTGGCCGGGCACTGGCGGCTGATGCCGCGCACCGCGCCTGCCGCGCCTGCCACGCCCGCCGCGCCCGCCGCGCGCGAGGACGCCACCCCGAACCCGCCCGGCGGCGGTCCGAGAGACACCCGGTCCACGTCCGGCGGCGGCCTGCGGGACCTGGCGCGCAACCGGGCCTTCCGCGCGCTCTGCCTCGCGTACAGCGCCTACCTGCTCGCCTACAACCAGCTCTATCTCGCGCTGCCCGCCGAACTGGACCGGTCCACCGGCTCCCAGGCGGCGCTCGGCTGGCTCTTCGCGCTCTCCTCGGCGCTGGTGATCGCGGGTCAGCTGCCGCTGTCGCGCTGGGCGGCCGCACGGCTGACGCACCCGGCGGCGCTGCGCTGCGGTCTCGGCCTGATCGCCGGGGGCTTCCTGGCGGCGGGTGCGCTGCTGCCGGTGGGCGGGCTGGCGTCCGCGCTGGCGTTCGTGGTGCCGCTGACCGTGGGGCAGATGCTGGTCGTGCCCGCCGCCCGCGCCTGGCTGCCGGACCTGGTGCCCGACCGCCGCCTCGGGCTGGGCACGGGCGCGCTGTCCTCGGTGTCCGGCGCGGTGGTGCTGCTGGGCGGCGCCCCGGCGGGCGCGCTGCTGGAACGGGGCGGGGCGCTGCCGTGGGCGGCGCTGGCGCTCGTACCGCTCGCGGGTCTGCTGGCGGTGCGGAAGGGCGGGAACCGGGTTCCGTAGCGCTCGGCGGCTCGGCGGCTCGGCGGCTCGGCGGGTCGGCGGGTCGGCGGGTCGGCGGGTCGGTGATTTCGGTGAGATCCGCTGGGAGGTGCGATGAGTTCCGCGGGGCGGGGGAGTCATACCCGCGGACACAGAGACGCATGACGCATGACGCATGACGCATACGACCGAACGGAGCCCGCCGACATGGCCGAGACCCTCGACTTCGCGCCCCAGACCCGTCTGTTCGCGCAGCTCGCCGAGCACGTACGCGACGACCAGCTCGCCGGGCCCACCCCCTGCGAGACCATGGCCGTACGCCATCTGCTGGGCCACATCGTCGGCCTGACCGCCGCCTTCCGGGACGCGGGGCGCAAGGATCTCGGGCCGACCACGGACACCGACCCGGCCACCGCGCCCCGGCCGGACGTCGACGCCGACTGGCGCGACGTCCTGCCCCGGCAACTGGCGGAGCTGGCCGAGGCGTGGCGCGACCCCAAGGCGTGGGAGGGCGACACACGTGCGGGCGGCGTGGACCTCCCGGCCCCCGTGGCGGGCCAGGTCGCCATGAACGAACTGGTCGTCCACGGCTGGGACCTGGCACGCGCCACCGGACAGGACTACGCACCCGACCCGGCCGGTCTCCAGGTCGCCTACGACCTGCTCGCGGCGTCCCCCGACGGGCCGGAACGCGAGGGCCTGTTCGGACCGATCGTCGCCGTGCCCGACGACGCGCCGCTGCTCGACCGCGTGGTGGGGCTCAGCGGCCGTCGGCTGGACTGGAGCGCCGAGCAGGCCTGACGTCCAGGGAGTGGGTGGGGACGAGGAGCTCGGGCGGTGGCCCGTGGTCGTACGCTCGTCCCCATGGCTCTCACCGTCACCGTACTCGGCACCGCGTCGCCTCACCCCAGGCCGGGCCACCCCTGCTCGGGATACCTGCTGTCGGCGGGCGACACCCGCGTATGGGTGGACGCCGGGCCCGGCACCTTCGCGGAGCTGCTGCGGCATGTGCGGCCGGACGAGCTGTCGGCGATCTGGATCTCGCATCTGCACTCCGACCACTGGGCCGACCTGATCGCCGCGGAGGCCGGGATCGCGGACGGCGGACTCAGCGTCCCCCGCCCCATCCCGGTGTACGCGCCCGCGGGCTGCGCCCAGCGGCTGGCCGGATTCTTCGGAGCGGGCGATCCGGGGGAGCTGGACCCCGCGGTCATGGACTTCCGGGAGCTCTCCGACGGGCTGCACCTGGACCTGGACGGGCTCCGGCTGACCAGCAGGGCCGTACGTCACGGCGGGATGGAGGCGTACGGGCTGCGCGCGGAGGCCGGAGCCGAGGTGCTGGCCTATTCCGGGGACAGCGGCCCCTGCCCGGCGCTCCGCGAGCTCGCCGAGGGGGCGGACCTGCTGCTGTGCGAGGCGGACGTCGACCGGGCCCCCGCGGACGGCACGCCGCGGCGGCACCTCACGCCCGAGGACGCGGGGGAGCTGGCCCGCACCGCGCGCGTCGGCAAGCTGCTCGTCACCCATGTCGGCCCCACGCTCACGCCCGACGCGGCGGCCGCGCGCGCCGCCGCGGCGTTCGGCGGGCCCACGGTACGGGCCCGTGAGGGCGCCACCTATGTGCCGTGAGCGGCGCGACACGTAACATGCCCACAACCTGAACGGACCCGTCTCAGGGCAGAATCCGGCTACCCCGAACGGATCACCGCCCCGAGGAGCGCCATGCCAGGACAGACCGCGGACCAGCCGCCCGGACCGCCCACGGAGCCGTCTCCTCAGACGGCTCCGGCCGCGGGCAACGCCGTGGACCGCTTCTTCCAGATCACCGCGCGGGGCTCGACGCTGGGCCGCGAGACGCGCGGCGGCCTGGCCACGTTCTTCACCATGGCCTACATCCTGGTCCTGAACCGGATCATCCTGGGCGGCGTCGAGGACAAGTTCGGCAACACCCTGGACGGGGCCCAGCTGGTCACCGTCACCGCACTGGTGGCGGCCGTGATGACCGTGCTGATGGGGCTCACCGCCAACCTGCCGCTGGCGCTCGCGGCCGGGCTCGGGCTCAACGCGATGGTCGCGTTCCAGATCGCCCCGCTGATGAGCTGGCAGGACGCGATGGGCCTGGTGGTGCTCGAGGGCATCGTGATCTGCCTGCTGGCCGCGACCGGGCTGCGCGAGGCCGTGATGCACGCCATCCCGCTCGGCCTCAAGCAGGCCATCAGCGTCGGCATCGGACTGTTCATCGCCTTCATCGGCTTCATCAACGCGGGCTTCGCCACCCGCATCCCCGGCGAGACCGGTTCCGTACCGGTCCAGCTCGGCGCGTCCGGGTCGCTGTCGGGCTGGCCGGTGCTGGTGTTCTGCCTCGGAGTGCTGCTGATCGTCGCGCTGCTGGCGCGCCAGGCCAAGGGCGCCATCCTGATCGGCATCGTGGTGACGACCGTGCTGGCCGTCGTCGTCAACGAGATCGCCGACATCGACGACGCGGCCTGGGGCCTGACCGTGCCGCGCATCCCGGACGAGGTCGTCGCCGCCCCCGACTTCGGACTGCTCGGCCAGTTCAGCCTGTTCGGCGCGTTCGGTCAGGTGAGCGCGATCACCGTGGTGCTGCTGGTGTTCACGCTGTTCCTCACGGACTTCTTCGACACCATGGGCACGGCCGTCGGCGTCACCAGCGAGGCCGGTCTCCTCGACGAGCACGGCCGGGTGCCGCGGCTCGGGCGGCTGCTGTTCGTGGACGGTCTCGCCACGGTCGCGGGCGGGGCCGCGTCCGGCTCGTCCAACACCTCGTACATCGAGTCGGCGGCCGGTGTCGGCGAGGGCGCCCGTACGGGCTTCGCCAACCTGGTCACCGGCGGGCTGTTCGCGCTCGCGCTGTTCTTCACGCCGCTCGCCACCATCGTCCCGGCCCAGGCGGCGGCGCCCGCGCTGGTCGCGGTCGGCTTCCTGCTGATGGGGCAGGTGCGGCACATCGACTGGGAGCGCTGGGACATCGCCGTCCCGGCGTTCCTGACGATCGCGGTGATGCCGTTCACGTACTCGATCACCAACGGCATCGGCGCGGGCTTCATCGCGTACGTCGTCATCCGCACCGCGACCGGCAGGGCGCGCGGGGTGCACTGGCTGCTGTGGGGGACCGCGGCGCTGTTCCTGGTGTACTTCGCCATCGACCCCGTGGAGCAGCTGCTCGGCGTGAAGTAGCCGCTCGGCGTGAAGTAGCGGTCAGGCGGCTCCGGAGATCCGGCGCGGCAGGTTCAGCGGGTTCGCGTCCCGAAGCTCGGGCGGGAGCAGGGGCTCTGGCGTGTTCTGGTACGCGACCGGCCGCAGCCAGCGCTCGATGGCCGTGCCGCCGACCGAGGTGGAGGTGGAGGTCGTGGCCGGGTACGGACCGCCGTGGTGCTGCGCGGCGGCGACGGCCACACCCGTGGGCCAGGCGTTGACCAGGACGCGCCCGGCGAGCGGGGTGAGCGAGGCCAGCAGCTCGGCGGCGCGGCCCTGACCGGTCTCCTCGGCGGCGGACAGGTGCACGGTGGCCGTGAGGTTGCCGGGCAGCCGCGCCAGCACCGAGGCCGCCTGGGCGTCGGAGTCGTAGCGGGCGACCACCGTGAGCGGGCCGAAGCATTCCTCAAGCAGCAGATCGTGCTCCCCGGACGACGCGAGCCGCGCGGCCGGAACCGTGAGGAAGCCCGCGCGCACCGTATGCGCGTCGCCCGAGTCGCCCGAGTCGCCCGCGCCGGGCGCTACCGGGGCGTCCACGTCCGGCAGTTCGGCGCGTTCGGCGGCGCCCGCGACGAAGGTGTCCCGCATCCGGCGGTCGAGCAGCACCCCGGAATCGGTGGCGGAGACCGCGTCGGCGAGCGACTTGACGAGCCGGTCGCCGCCCGCGCCGGACGGCGCGAGCACCAGGCCCGGCTTGACGCAGAACTGGCCGACCCCCAGGGTCATCGAGCCCGCGAGCCCCGCGCCGATCTGCTCGGCGCGCTCGGCGGCCGCCTCTTCGGTGACCACGACGGGGTTGAGGGAGCCGAGTTCACCGTGGAACGGGATCGGCACGGGCCGGGCCGCCGCCGCGTCGAAGAGCGCCCGCCCGCCCCGGACCGAGCCGGTGAAGCCCGCACCGGAGACCAGCGGATGCCTGACCAGCTCGACGCCCGCGTCGAAGCCGTGGACCAGGCCGACGACGTCCTCGGGGACGCCGTGCCGCGCCGCCGCGCGCCGCAGCACCGCCGCGACCCGCTCGGAGGTGTCCGGGTGGTCCGGGTGCGCCTTGACGACCACGGGGCAGCCAGCGGCCAGCGCGCTCGCGGTGTCGCCGCCCGGTACCGAGAAGGCGAACGGGAAGTTGGACGCGGCGTAGACCGCGATGACGCCCAGCGGCACCTTGTAGCGGCGCAGGTCGGGAATGGGCGGCGTGGCCGACGGATCCGGGTGGTCGATGACGATGCCGAGGAAGGCCCCCTCGTCGACGATGTCCGCGAAGGACCGCAACTGGTAGCAGGTGCGGGCGAGTTCACCGGTCAGCCGGGCCGTGCCGAGCGCGGTCTCCGCGTCGGCGGCCGCGACCAGGTCGTCCCCGGCCTCCTCCAGCAGATCCGCGGCGGTGCGCAGGAAGGCGGCGCGCACCGCGCGGTCGGCCAGCGCGTCCCGTACGGCGTGCGCGGCGCCGACCGCCCGGTCGACGTCCGCGGCCGTGGCCTCGACCGCGACCTGCGCGCGCTGCTTCCCGGTGCGGGGGTCGACACTCCAGACTGGTACAGCTGCCACAACCGCTCCTTGAGATCTTCGAGATCTTCCGATGTTCACACACCGATGTCAGGCACCGAGGGTGTTCGATATGCTGAACGCTGTCTCTGGTGCTGAACCGCCTCGGAGGCTATGCGCAGGCGAACGAAGGGGTCAAGAGGATGCCGGTTGCCGAGACGGGCGGCGGATCGCAGGTCAAGTCCGCTGTGCGGACCGTGGAGTTGCTCGAGTACTTCGCGGGCCGACCGGGCATGCACGCGCTGGCGGCGGTCCAGGAGGCCATGGGCTATCCCAAGTCCAGCCTCTACATGCTGCTGCGCACCCTGGTGGAACTCGGCTGGGTCGAGACGGACGCCACCGGCACCCGGTACGGCATCGGCGTACGCGCCCTGCTGGTGGGCACCTCGTACGTCGACGGCGACGAGGTGGTGGCGGCCGCCCGGCCGACGCTGGACCGGCTCGCCGACGACACCGCCGAGACCATCCACCTGGCCCGCCTGGACGGCGTGAACGTCGTCTACCTCGCGACCCGGCAATCGCAGCACTACCTGCGGCCGTTCACCCGCGTCGGCCGCCGACTGCCCGCGCACTCGACCGCGCTCGGCAAAGCACTGCTCGCCACGCACACCGACGAGCAGGTCCGTGAACTGCTGCCCGAGACCCTGGCCCAGGTGACCGAGCACACCATCACCGACCGCGAGCAACTCATCGAGGAACTGCACGCGGTACGCGAACAGGGGTACGCCGTGGACCGCGAGGAGAACACCGTCGGGCTGCGCTGCTTCGGCGTCGCGATCCCATACCGCACCCCGGCGCGGGACGCGATCAGCTGCTCGGTGCCGGTGGCGCGGCTGACGCCCGCGCATGAACAGCTCCTCAAGGACGCGCTGTTCGACGCGCGGGACCGGCTGACCCTGGCGACCAGGAGGCTCTGAACATGGACGTGACCGTGACGCTGCGGCCCGTGCACGACAGCGATCTGCCGGTGTTCTTCCGGCAGATGAACGACCCGGAAGCGAACCGCGTGGCCGCCTTCACCGCCGAGGACCCCTCCGACCGGGCCCGCTTCGACGCGCACTGGGCGCGCGTGCGGGCCTCGGGCGACATCGTCCGCACCGTCCTGGCGGACGGCGACGTGGTCGGTCACGCGGCGGTGTACGGGCCGCCGGACAAGCGCGAGGTGACGTACTGGATCGACCGCCCGCACTGGGGGCGCGGCCTGGCCACGGCGGCGCTGCGGGCGCTGCTCGAACTGGCCCCCGAGCGCCCGCTGTACGCCCGCGCCGCGGCGGACAACGCGGGGTCGCTGCGGGTGCTGGAGAAGTGCGGGTTCGTGGTGACCGGCCGGGACCGGGGATTCGCGCACGCGCGGGGCGAGGAGACGGACGAGGCGCTCCTCACACTGAGCGGCTGAGCGGGCGGGGCAGGGGGCGAGTTCGCTCCTCCGTGGGGCGGGGGGTCGCCTCCCCCGTGCGGCGGAGGCGGATCATCGCGGCGCAGGAGGTCCGCGCGGCCGCGAGCCGGGACCGTAGACGGCATGACACCGACCCCCGTGGCGGCCCCGGCGTCGCCCGCCAGCACGGCCGCGCCCCGCCCCCTCAGCCGGACCCGCAGGGCCCTGCGCGCCCTCGCGATCGTCTCCTGCGTCCCGTACCTCGGCCTCAAGGCGGCCTGGATCTTCGGCAGCCGGATCGGCATTCCCGACGGCAGCACGCTGCTCGACCACCGCGTCACCATGGCGGTCGCCAACGCCGTGACCGTGCTGATGGACGGCGCCGTCATCGTGCTGGCCCTGCTGCTGACCCAGGCCTGGGGCAGGCGGGTCAGCGCCTGGCTGCTGGCCCTGCCGATGTGGGTCGCGACCGGCCTGCTCGCCCCGATCGTGCTGGGCTTTCCGCTCCAGCTGCTGGTCGGCGCGGTCGGCGGCTCCCGGAACACCGCCGCGGACAGCGGCGGTGAGCCGTTCCTCGACGAGTGGGTCTTCGGGGTCGTCTACGGCGGGTTCATCCTCCAAGCCCTCACCCTGGGCCCCCTGTTCGTCCGGTACGCGCGAGACCGCTGGGGGCACCTCTGGCGCGGCCGGGTCGGCGACCTGCGGGCCGGTGCCGTGCCGCCCGCGCGGCGGATCGCCGCCGTCGCCGCGGCGGTGCTCGCGCTGCTCCCCGCGACCCTGTATCTGACCTGGGCCTTCGGGTCGACCGCGGGCCTCGACGCGGGCCGGATCGCCGAGCGCACGAGCGACTTCTTCATTCTGCAGGCCAACAACGCGCTGTTCGCGCTCTGCGCCGCCGCGGGCGTGCTGCTGCTCGCCTTCCGCTTCCGCTTCGGCGGGACGCTGCCGCTGAGCGTGCCGCTCGCCCTGGCCTGGGTGGGCTCCGGGGCGACGGCCTGCTGGGGCGGCTGGCTGGCGCTCGCCTCGCTGATCTCCGGGGACGACCCGGCGGCCCGCCCCACCCAGGTCATGAACCTGACCTATTCTGTGCAGATGATCGTCGGGACGCTCGTGGTGACCGTCGGCGCCTCCTTCCTCGCGGGGCGCGCCGCGGCCGAGCGCCGCGCGTGAGGCCGCTGTTCGGGCGGTGGCGGTCCGGGCGGCGGTGGCCTGGGCGGCGGTGGTGGCTGCGCTGGACGCACCTGGTGCTCGGCGGCGCGCTGCTGATGCCGTTCTGGCTCGTCGGCTCGGTCGCGGTCAGTGTGGCCCTGGGCGGCACGAACGTCTTCGCCTCCGTGGGGCAGCAGTTCGCCGCGTACGCCCTGGCGCTGCCGATGGCCGCCGTCGCCGCGCTCGCCCCGCTGACCAGGCCGCTGTCGGCGGCGGCCGTACGGGCGCTGTGCGGGGTGCCGGACGGCGCGCTGGCCGACGGGCCCGCGCGGTCGCGGGCGGCGAAGGGGCGTACCGTCGCGTGGTTCACGCTGCACCTGGGGGTCGGCGCGCTGGTCAGCGGGGCGACCCTGGCCGGGGTGCCGATGGCGGTCGTCCTGCTTCTGACGCCGGTGTCGGCGACGGTGGGGGAGTCGCGGGTCGCCCTGCCGGTCTTCGGCCAGGGAGGGTGGGGGCTGGTGCTCGCCCCCGTCGCGGCGGTCGTCCTCCTGGCGTTCCTGGCGGCGTGCGCCGCGTCCGCCGGGGCGCTGCTGGCCCGCTGGGCGCCCGTACTGCTGGGGCCGACCCCCGCGGACCGGCTGGCCGCGGCCGAGGCGCGGGCCGCCGAGCTCGCCGTGCGCAACAGGCTCGCGCGCGAGCTGCATGACTCGGTGGGGCACGCGCTGAGCGCCGTCACGCTCCAGGCGAGCGCCGCCCGCAGGGTCCTGGACCGCGACCCGGAGTTCGTCCGCGAGGCCCTGCGGGCCATCGAGGACACCACCCGGCGCACGGTCGGCGAACTCGACGCGGTACTCGGCCTGTTGCGCACCGGCGACGACGAGGCGGGAGCCGTCGCCACCGCGCCCGCGCCCACGCTCGCCGCCGACCTGGACGGCCTGCTGGCCCGCACTGAGGCGGCCGGGCTGTCCGTCGACGCGACCGTCGCCGCCGACCCGGCCGCCCTGCCCGACCTGATGTCCCGCGAGGCCTACCGCATCGTTCAGGAAGGCCTCAGCAACGCCCTGCGGCACGCCGGGCATTCCCAGGCGACCCTGCGGATCGCCCTGCGGAACGAGGAGTTGGAGATCATCGTGGAGAACCCCGTGTCCGGTACGACGCGCACCCGCGCCGGTGGCGGCCGCGGCCTGCGCGGCATCACCGAGCGGGCCCGGCTGCTGGGCGGCAGCGCACGGGCGGGCCTGACCGGCGGCCGGTGGACCCTGTCCGTACGACTGCCCGTGCCCGAAGGCACGTCGAGCACGCCGACCGGTGGTGACCTCCGATGAGCGGCGCCCCGCCGTCGGTGACGGTCGTACTCGCCGACGACGAGCGGATGGTGCGCACCGCGCTGCGCGCCATCCTCGACGCCGAACCCGACATCGACGTGCTGGGCGAGGCCGCCACCGGCGCGGAGGCGGTGGCCGTGGTCCGTGAACTGCGGCCCGACGTGGTCCTCATGGACGTGCGGATGCCGGAGATCGACGGCATCCAGGCCACCGAGCAGATCCTGCGGTCGATGGCCGCGCCGCCGCGCGTCGTCGTCGTCACGACCTTCGAGAACGACGCGTACGTGTACGAGGCGCTGCGCGCCGGAGCCTCCGGCTTTCTGCTCAAGCGCGCCGACGCCGATCAACTCGTGCAGGCCGTACGGCTGGTGGCGCGCAGCGACTCGCTGCTGTTCCCGGCCGCCGTACGCGCCCTGGCCGCCGCGCACGCCCGCGGCCGCCCGGCGCCGCCTCCGCGGTGGGTGTCCCGGCTGACCGAGCGCGAGGCGGACGTACTGCGCCTGATGGCCACCGGGCTGACCAACGCGGAGCTGGCCAAGGAGCTGGGGGTCGGCCCGGCGACGGTGAAGACCCATGTGGCCTCGGTGCTGGCCAAGACGGGCGCGCGGGACCGCACCCAGGCGGTGATCGCGGCGTACGAGGCCGGGTTCGTGGGCGCCGGACGCTGACGAGCCGGATCAGTCCGGCCGCGGTCCCGCGCGGTGCGCATGAAGCATGAAGTCAGGGGCGCATGATGCGCGAGGCGCATACCGGGTCTTTGCTCTACGCTCCTCGCAGGACGGCCGACAGCCCAAAGGGCGGAGGCCTTGGGCAGCGAGGCGTGCGCGGACGGGGGGCCGTGGGCGTGTTCCGTAACCAGATATCCGGGGGCAGTCACGGGACTGTCGTCCAGGCGGGGACCGTCGAGCGGCTCTCCCTTCTGGTCGTCAGGGCCGAGGCCCCGTATCCGGAGCGGGAGACGGCGCAGAAGGCCGTCAACGCGTGTTCGGTGTTCGGCGTTCGCGGTGAGCGAGCTCCCCGGACCGGCGTGCGCGGCGGCTGTGACGATGACGCCATGAGCGAACCTGTGATCCATCGGCTCGACCTGGGGCACTTCGTCCGGCCCGCGTCCGAGACGGGTACGGGGCTGGCGCGGGTGGAGGCCGCGCTGGCGTACCTGGTCCGGCATGACCGGGGGCTGCTGCTCTTCGACTCGGGGATGGGCGAGGGCAGTTCCGACACGGATGCCCACTACCGTCCGGTGCGGCGGCCGCTGAACGCGGCCCTCGCCGCCGTCGGCGCCACGCCCGAGGACATCGCCTTGGTCGTCAACAGCCATCTGCACTTCGACCACTGCGGCGCGAACCCGGCGCTCGCCGGCCGCCCGGTCCTGGTCCAGGCCGCCGAGCTGGCGGCGGCACGGGCCGGGGGCTACACGATCGACGCGCTGGTGGACTTCGCCGGCGCGGTGTACGAGCGGCTCGACGGGGAGGCGGAGATCTGGCCGGGCGTCCGGGTGGTACCGACCCCCGGTCACACGGCCGGTCACCAGTCCCTGGTCGTCGAAGCCGGAGGCGGGACCACTCTGCTGGCGGGCCAGGCCTACGACTTCGCCAGCGAGTACGCCTGCGCGGACCTGGCCCGGCGTACGGGCGTGGCCGAGGGCGCGGGCCTGTGGCGGCCATGGCTGACGAGGATGGCCGAACAGGACGTGAGCCGTGCGCTGTTCGCCCATGACCACGCGACGTGGACCGCCTGACCGGACACGGCCCCGCCGGGACCAGGACGGGCAGGGCTCAGGGTGTGTCGCCGGTCGTCCAGACCACCGGCAGCGCCCGCGGCGACCAGTGGATCAGTGTGGGCGTCATCTCGACCCGCGCGCCGGGCGCGAGGCGTAGCGACGGCAGCCGGTGGGCCAGGGCCGTGAGGGCGATCCGCAGCTCCTCGCGGGCGAGGCCCGCCCCAGGGCAGCCGTGCGGGCCGTGGCCGAAACCGAGGTGGCGGGTGGGGCCGCGGGAAGGGTCGAAGCTGTCCGGGTCCGGAGTGAGGGCCGGGTCCCGGTTGGCCGCGGCGTAGGAGACGAACACCGTGGTTCCCTCCGGAAGCGCGGTGTCCGCCAGCGTCACGGGGCGCGTGGTGACCCGGCGGAACCCCTGCACCGGAGAGCCCCAGCGGACCGCCTCCGTGATCACTGAGGGGATCGAATCCGGGTCGGCGCACAGCGCTTCCCACCGCTCACGGTGCGACAGGAGTTGGTGGAGAGCGGTGCCGAGCAGGGCTGTGGTGGTCGTATGGCCGGCGATCAGGAGGTTGTGCAGGTTCGACACGATCTCGGCCAGCCGCTCGCCGGACGGCTCGGGGCCGTCCGGGGCCAGCGCCCGCGTCATCTCGGAGGTCAGGTCGGTACCCGGCTCGGCCCACCGGCGTACCGCGTGCGCGGCGAGCAGCTCCTGCCCCGCCACCACGTCCCGCGCGGCCCGCACCTGCTCCTCGACCGGCAGCGGCCGGAACAGCAGTTCCTCGGTGCGCCGACTGCCGTGCACCGCGACCGCCGCCTCGTCGGGGGACAGGCCCAGCAGATGGCCGATCACCTCGCCGGGCAGCCGCGCCGCGAAGTCGGCCATCAGTTCGGCCCGGCCGTCGGCCGCGAAGCCGTCCACCAGGGCGTTCGCGCGCTTGGCCAGGAACTCGCGGGCCTCGGCGACCCGCGCCGCGCTCAGCCCGCGCAGCAGCGGGGCCCGCAGCCGCTGGTGCGCCGCCCCGTCGGAGGTGATCACCACCGGGCCGCCGCCGGGACCCGCGCCGAGCACGGCCAGCGCCTCGGGGGCCGGGAGCACGTCGGCGCGCAGCGCGGCGGCCGACGAGAAGTCCTCCGGCCTGCGCAGCACCTCCCGGACGTCCGCGTACCGGCTGACCAGCCAGGCGTCCAGCTCCGGTACGAAGGTGAGCCCCTGCGCGGCGCGGGCGCGCGCGTACACCGGGTAGGGGTCGCGTTGCAGCGCTTCGAGGTCCGGGGCGTCGAGGTCCGCGGCGTCGAGGTCCGGGGTGTCGGCCATCGGGCCATCGTGCAGCAGCGGTGCGCTGGGGGACAGGGGAGATCCGGCCAGGGGGGAGGTCTTCCGGCGGGAATGCCTCGTGGCTGTGCGGTGTTGGGCAGGGAGCGGAGGGCGCCTCCGTAACCGTCTGACTGGAGAGAGAAGCCACCGATGCGCGTCGAGATCTGGAGCGACATCGCCTGCCCCTGGACCAACAGAGCCATACGTTAGCGCGCCCGGTCTGACCTGCATAGATGCACGTAGAGGCCCCGCCCAAGCGCCACGGGGGGAAGCGCACAAGCGGGGCCGTCAACGGGGTGCAGCCGGTCAGCCGGGGGCCCGCACCGTGGCCGTCTGAGCGCGCAAATCCGCGAGACGACGTTGGTACAGCGGGCCGATAGCGTGCGCGCCCCTGGCCTCACTCGGGGTGGCCTGCTCGATCAGGTGATGGGACACCGCCCGGAGGTGGGCGGCCCAAGCGATCACGTGCTGTTGAGCCGTCCGCCCGCATTCCTGCGGTTCACCAGGGAGGCACAGCGGGAGTTCCGGCCCGAGCTTGTTCGCTGCGTGCCGGACGTACCGAGCGATGGTCAGCCATTCATCCTCGGTCCGCCGAATGGCGTTTCCGTCGCCTTCCCACCCCCACGGGCCGAAGTCGTCCCCGTGATCGTCCATGTGTGCGCTCCCTCATGATCAGCGGATTAGGCCGGTGCGCCGATCGTAGCGGCGCTCTCCGCTTCCCTGGGGTCGCAGTGCCCGACCGAGGGAACGCACGGACCGCACGGCCCGCACATGGGCAGGAATTGCGGAGGAGTGCACGACTGGACACCATCCCCGTGAACCGACGCGATATCGGCCGCAACCTCGGCCATCTGCGCGCCACCCCAGATATCGGAGATCGGCTTTTCCAGCACGTTGCCGAGAGTCAGGAACCGACCGAGGACGCACGGCCACACATCGCCGGTCGGGCCGATGGCGCATTTCTCATGGGCACAATGCCCGCACAGATCAGCGATGGTCGGCGCGGCCCCCTGACTGGCCCTCCCAAATGCGCGGGTACGGTCTCCGCCGACTGTTCCGACACCGAGCGCCGTAAGGTCCTGCGCCGCTTCCTGTACCCGCTGTCCGTCCCGCACGGCGACGACTCCGCCCCGCAGCGGAATACCGAGGGACAGCGCCTTTTGCACGTTGGCGCGCGTCTTCTTGTGGGCACCTCGGAGTTGCGTCACCGCGTCGTGTTCCTCGGCGCTGTCCGAGTAGTACGACGTGGCGAGCTTGACGCCGAACTCCCCGAATGCGTCCCACAGTTCCGGGCGGATGTGCGTCATGTTCGAGAACACCTCGATACCGAGGCCCCGCCCGTGAGCGTGCTTGATCAGCGCGGGGAGGCTCGGGTAAAGCGTCGGCTCACCACCGATGAACTGCACGTCCAGGGTGCCCATGTCGGCAAGCTGGTCAATCACGTTCAACCAGTCCTGCACGGTCATGGTGCCGTGCGTTCCCTTGGGCCCGCTGTCCGCGTAGCAGTGATCACAGAACTCGTTGCAGAGTCCTGTGATCTCAAGCCATGCGAATAAGAGACGGTTTTCGGCAGCGCTCATTGTGCGTCTCCTTGCACCTGGGGTGTCTGGTAACCCGCCCCGGCCGCTCGACCTGTCCAGGGTTTCCACCACCGGGGCGGGATCTTGCCCCACCCCCGGTGACTCGACCGTCCATTGAGGAGTCACCGAGGGTGGGGGCTTGAACCCGTCCCCTCCCGTGCCTGTGCAATCAGCACGGGGGGAGCTGTGCGGCACTGAGAGGGGACGGGGGCTTAGAGGTGGCCGGTAGCGGCCAGCGTGAGAATCGCCGTACTCAGCGCGGCGACTGTGAAGACGAACACGGACCAGCCGAACCGGCGCGCGTGCCTCACGAATTCCCTTGCAAGGGAACGCAGTTCGGGCAGTCTTGGTGTCGGCGGTTCGGCGGGTGAGTCGGGCCGGGAAGGTAGACCACTCCCGACCGCTGATCCAGCGCACCGCCGTACTGATCCCACCAACCGGCCGGAGAGTCCGCGTACGGGCTCCCCGGCTCATCTATGAGGCTCACCAACTCCGGGGGCGGGAGAGGCCGCGTACGGCGCTTCTGTGGCTTCACAGGGACGCTCATGCGTGCACGTCCTCAAGGTGTCGGCGCAAGCGCACGTTGCAGTCACTCACGCCGGACGCGTTGCCGTTCGCCTTGGCGCGGTCTCGGTCCATAGCCACGTTGTCGCAGTGCGCGCAGCCCGGTTCCGGCATGGGGTCCGCGTCGAGCCTCACGGGGAGGTCTACGGGGGTCTCCTGCGTCGTCTGTGTCGTGGTCGTCATGGTCACCGTCCCGCTCGGTACGTCTCGTCCGCTGCGTGTGATGCCTCAGAGAAACGCCACAGCGGGCCGCGCACCACAGCAGAAAGGCCGCACTCCTGCCGCACGCTGGCCGCACTGGCTACGCTGACCAGGGAAGACGCATTCCCGAGAGGAGACCGGCCACGATGACCAGCAGGCGGCGGAGGTTGGCGGAGCGCCGGAAAGCGTGCGGGCTCAATCAAGAGGAATTCGCGGAAGCGGTCGGCGTAGATCGCTCAACAGTCCAGCGCTGGGAAGGCGGGAAGACTGACCCGCAACCCTGGCAGCGCCCGAAGATCGCAAAGGCATTGGCGCTCACCTCGGCGGAACTCGACGCGCTGCTAGTTCCGGACGCATACGCCCCGCCGCAGTCTCGCACCGCATGGATTTCTGACGCTCCGTCAGGTAGTGACGACGAATTCGACGCCCTCGAATTGGCGCGGCGCGTATCCGCTAGCGACGTGGGCAGGGAAACGCTAAGCCGTCTCGAACTTGCATTCGATGAACTGGCCATGAAATACCCGGTGTCACCCCCGCAAGACTTGCTCGAAAGAGTGAGGAAGCATTCTGCCTACGTCTCGCATCTCATGGATGCGCGTATGACCCTTGCGGAACAGCGCCGCCTTTACGTGGTCGGCGGATGGTTCCAACTCTTGGGGGCCACGCTGCATATCGACCTGAAACAGGAACACGCGGCGACGGCCCGTTTGCAGACAGCGGCCACCCTCGCGCAGCACGCAGACCACCGAGAAATTGAGGCGTGGTGTTACGAGACTGACGCTTGGCGAGTGCTCACGGATGGCGACTATGCCCGCGCGCTGGAACTCTCCCAGGCTGCACAGGAGTTGGCACCGGCCGGAACCTCGGCTGCAATCCAGGCCACCGCACAGGAAGGGCGAGCGCGGGCACGACTTGGGGAAGGTCCCGAAACCTACGCGGCCATTGAGCGTGTTCAACGCATGGCGGGCGCGATGGTTCCTCGGAAGGGGACTGAGCATCACTACCAGTACGACCCCGGTAAGGCATTGGCCTACACAGCTACGACGCTGGCATGGGTCGGAGATCCCGCAGCCGAGGACTACGCGCGACAGGTAATCGCGCGACTCGCTCCCGCTGACGATGAGGAGAAATGGCCGCGCCGGGTGGCGTCCGCGAACATTGATTTGGCGCTGGCATTGCTTGGCGGTGACCGACTAGCCTCGATCTTTCGTGACGGTCCGTCGGTTTCTTCGGCGGGCCGTTTCGGTTGTTCGGGTCGGTGGCGGGCGCG
>NZ_JBTVYK010000041.1:0-60175 GCF_054788135.1 Streptomyces sp. O3 | reverse complement strand
GTGGACCTGTCGCGTCTGGGGGGCTGGGAGTTGTGTATAAGCGCCGCGGCCAGCGCGCCGGCCGGCGGCGGGTCGAGGAGCGCGAGCCCGGACGCGTCCGGGTCGCCCCAGCAGGCGGCCTGCAGCGCGAACGCCGCGAGGTCGGCCACCTTGATCTCCGGGGCCGGGAAACGCGGCAGCCGCCCGTGCTCGGCCTCGGCCCAGCAGCGATACACCGCGCCCGGCGCCTCGCGCCCGGCGCGTCCCGCGCGCTGCCGCCCGGCCGCCTGGGAGGCCCGTACGGTCGTCAGAGCGCTCAGCCCGCGCGCGTGATCCGTACGGGGTTCACGCGCGAGCCCCGAGTCGACGACCACGCGCACGCCGGGCACCGTCAGGCTGGACTCGGCCACCGCCGTCGCCAGCACCACGCGCCGCCCCCGCCCGGCGGACAGCACCGCGTCCTGCACCGCCGCCGGGGCCCGCCCGTGCACCCGCAGCACCTCGACGCCGTCCAGGTCTCCGAGCTGCCCGGCCACGCGCGCGATCTCGCCGACACCGGGCAGGAAGCACAGCACGTCGCCGGACCGCTCGGCGAGCGCCCGCCGCACCACCGCCGCCACATGCGTGAGCAGCGCCGGATCGACCCGCATCCCGTGCGGCGGCCGCACCGGGCGCGCGGGCGGCGTCCACACCGTCTCCACCGGATGGGTCACGGCCGCCGCCTCCACCACCGGGGCGTCGCCGAGCAGCCGGGCCCAGCCCTGCGCGTCGGTCGTCGCCGACGCCGCGACCAGGTGCAGGTCCGGGCGGAGCGTGGCGCGTACGTCCAGGAGGAACGCGGCCGCCGTGTCCGCGTCCAGGTGCCGCTCATGACACTCGTCGAGCACGACGGCGTCGACGTCGGCCAGCTCCTGGTCGCGCTGGAGCCGCTGGAGCAGCACCCCGGTCGTGACGACCTCCACGCGCGCGTGAGGGCCCACGACCCGCTCCCCGCGCACCGTGAACCCCACGCTCTCGCCGACCCGCTCGCCCAGCAGCCAGGCCATCCGCCGCGCCGCCGCGCGGGCCGCGATCCGCCGCGGCTCGGCGACCACCACGCGGCGCGCCGGACCGTCCCCGACCAGACCCGCGAGTACGAGCGGAACCAGCGTCGTCTTGCCGGTACCGGGCGGCGCGCACAGCACCGCGGCCCCATGACAGCGCAGCGCGTCCCGTAGCGCGGGCACGGCGGTACGTACGGGCAACTGGTCCAGGGCGTCGGCGCGGATCACGCCCCCAGTGTCCCGGACGGTGCACACCGTCCGGGGCGCGGGCCGCCTGGCTCGCAGGAGCCGAGGCCCTCAGCCCCGCTCAGTCCTAGAGCCCGCTCAGTCCCGCGCGCAGACGAAGATCGCCGTACCCGGAATCAGATGCCCGCGCAGCGGGGACCAGCCGCCCCACTCCTGGGTGTTCCAGTCCGGCCACTCCGGTTCCACGAGGTCCACCAGGCGCAGCCCGGCGCCGACCACGTCCCGCACCCGGTCGCCGACCGTCCGGTGGTGCTCGACGTACACCGCGAACCCCTGCTCGTCCTGCTCCACATACGGCGTGCGGTCGAAGTAGGACGCGGAGACCGACAGGCCGTCGGGGCCCGGCTCGTCAGGGAAGGCCCACCGGATCGGGTGCGTCACGGAGAAGACGAACCGGCCGCCGGGGCGCAGCACGCGCCGGACCTCGCGCAGCACCCGCCGCGGGTCGGCCACGAAGGGCAGCGCCCCGTACGCGGAGCAGGCCAGGTCGAAGGAGCCGTCGGCGAACGGCAGGGCGCCCGCGTCCGCCTGTACGAGCGGCACCGACGCGGTGTAGTCCGCGCCGATCCGCCGCGCGTGCTGCAGCTGCCGGTGCGAGAGATCCAGGGCCACCGGGCGCGCCCCCTGCCTGGCGAGCCAGCGCGAGCACTGGGCGGCGCCGGCGCCGATCTCCAGGACGTCCAGGCCCTTGAGCGACTCGGCGGGCCCGAGCAGCTCCGCCTCGACCTCGTCCAGGCCCTCGGGGCACCACACGAAGCGGTCGTCGCCGAGGAAGGTGCCGTGCTCGCGCTGGTAGTCGTCGGCGTTGCGGTCCCACCAGCCGCGGCTGGCGTGGCTGCTCTCGGTGACACCGGCGGCGCGCCGGGTGGCCTCGGGCTCGGGTGCCTCGGGCGCGAGCTGGGGCGCCTCGGGGGCTCCGGCCCGGCCTGACCGCTCGGGCCGCCCGTTCGGCTGCGACTCTTGGATGATCCGCTCCCTCGTCGTACTCTTCCGTCCACACCCCGCGAGGGCTCTGTGCCGGTTATGCGGCGTTCGCCCTGGGTGTGCGTCTTTCGCGCATTGACCCTGCCCGGCTGCCCCCGTATGCTACAAGTTGCGCTGGCGGCCTGCGCTCCTCAGACAGAGCAGGGTGCGCTCGCATCTGTTGTATGTCCCCTCGGTTTCGAGGTGTATGTCGTTCCCTCCGGGAGATTTCTCGAGAGGAGGCGCGCGCCTCCAATGCTGTCCGGCTTCTGCAGAGCGATCACGGGCTCCCGGCGTAGCAGTACCTACGACTCACTGTCCGTACCGGAGCCCTTTCCCACATGACGAGCAGCACCGAGACCACCGCCACCACCCCGCAGGTAGCGGTCAACGACATCGGTAACGAGGAAGCCTTCCTCGCCGCGATCGACGAGACGATCAAGTACTTCAACGACGGCGACATCGTCGACGGCGTCATCGTGAAGGTCGACCGGGACGAGGTCCTGCTCGACATCGGTTACAAGACCGAAGGTGTCATCCCGAGCCGCGAGCTCTCCATCAAGCACGACGTCGACCCCAACGAGGTCGTCGCCGTCGGCGATGAGATCGAGGCCCTGGTTCTCCAGAAGGAGGACAAGGAAGGCCGTCTGATCCTGTCCAAGAAGCGCGCTCAGTACGAGCGTGCCTGGGGCACGATCGAGAAGATCAAGGAAGAGGACGGCATCGTCACCGGTACCGTCATCGAGGTCGTCAAGGGTGGTCTCATCCTCGACATCGGCCTCCGTGGCTTCCTGCCGGCCTCCCTCGTCGAGATGCGCCGCGTCCGCGACCTCCAGCCGTACGTGGGCAAGGAGCTCGAGGCCAAGATCATCGAGCTGGACAAGAACCGCAACAACGTGGTCCTGTCCCGCCGTGCCTGGCTCGAGCAGACCCAGTCCGAGGTGCGCCAGACGTTCCTCACGACCCTGCAGAAGGGCCAGGTCCGCTCCGGCGTCGTCTCCTCGATCGTCAACTTCGGCGCCTTCGTGGACCTGGGCGGCGTCGACGGTCTCGTCCACGTCTCCGAGCTCTCCTGGAAGCACATCGACCACCCCTCCGAGGTCGTCGAGGTCGGCCAGGAAGTCACCGTCGAGGTCCTCGACGTGGACATGGACCGCGAGCGCGTCTCCCTGTCGCTCAAGGCGACCCAGGAAGACCCGTGGCAGCAGTTCGCCCGCACGCACCAGATCGGGCAGGTCGTTCCCGGTAAGGTCACCAAGCTCGTTCCGTTCGGTGCGTTCGTGCGCGTCGACGAGGGCATCGAGGGCCTGGTGCACATCTCCGAGCTGGCCGAGCGCCACGTGGAGATCCCGGAGCAGGTCGTCCAGGTCAACGACGAGATCTTCGTCAAGGTCATCGACATCGACCTGGAGCGCCGCCGCATCAGCCTCTCGCTGAAGCAGGCCAACGAGGCCTTCGGCGCCGACCCGTCCATCGTCGAGTTCGACCCGACGCTGTACGGCATGGCCGCCTCGTACGACGACCAGGGCAACTACATCTACCCCGAGGGCTTCGACCCCGAGACCAACGACTGGCTCGAGGGCTACGAGGCGCAGCGCGAGGCCTGGGAGACCCAGTACGCCGAGGCGCAGCAGCGCTTCGAGCAGCACCAGGCCCAGGTCATCAAGTCCCGCGAGGCGGACGCCCAGGCCGAGGCCGAGGGCGCCGGCGAGGCCGCTGCGGCCGCTCCGGCCGGCGGTGGCAACGGCGGCGGTGCCGCCAGCGGTGGCTCGTACTCCTCGGAGACCGCGGACAACTCCGGCGCCCTGGCGTCGGACGAGGCCCTGGCCGCGCTTCGCGAGAAGCTGGCCGGCGGCCAGAGCTGACGCTCTCCGCTCGGCGCTAGCCGACCACGGCACAGAGCCGCGGGCCCGCACCTTCAAAGGTGCGGGCCCGCGGTGCGTTCGGGTCAACTGTCGTCAGCGCGCGGGAATGCCGGTGCCGTACCGCGTGTTCTGGAGTACGAACACGAGGAGGAGCGGTCACAGTGCTTGATCCCCAGAGTCTGTACACATGGGAGCCGAAGGGCCTCGCGGTCGTCGACATGGCGCTCGCGCAGGACTCGGCCGGACTCGTCATGCTCTACCACTTCGACGGGTACATCGACGCGGGCGAGACCGGCGACCAGATCGTCGCCCGGCTCACCGACTCCCTGCCCGGCCAGGTGGTGGCCCGCTTCGACCACGACCGGTTGATCGACTACCGAGCCCGCCGGCCCCTGCTGACCTTCGAGCGTGACCGCTGGGCCCGGTACGAGGTGCCCGCGCTGGAGGTGCGGCTGCTCCAGGACACCACGGGCGCGCCCTTCCTGCTGCTGTCCGGGCCCGAGCCCGACGTGGAGTGGGAGCGATTCGCGGCCGCCGTCGGGCAGATCGTCGAGCGGCTCGGCGTACGGCTCGCGGTGAACTTCCACGGCATCCCGATGGGAGTGCCGCACACCCGTCCCGTCGGCCTGACGCCGCACGGCAACCGGGTCGACCTGGTGCCCGGCCACCGCAGCCCGTTCGACGAGGCGCAGGTACCCGGCAGCGCGGAAGCCCTGGTCGAGTACCGCCTGATGGAAGCGGGGCACGACGTGCTCGGCGTCGCCGCGCACGTCCCGCACTACATCGCGCGCTCCGGATACCCGGACGCGGCGCTCACCGCGCTTGAGGCGATCACCGCGGCGACCGGCCTGGTGCTGCCCGGCGTCGCCCACGCGCTGCGCACCGAGGCGCACCGCACCCAGACCGAGATCGAGCGTCAGATCCAGGAGGGCGACGAGGAACTGGTCGCCATGGTCCAGGGCCTTGAGCACCAGTACGACGCCGCCGCAGGGGCCGAGACGCGGGGGAACATGCTCGCCGAGCCGGTCGAGATCCCCTCGGCGGACGAGATCGGCCGGGACTTCGAGCGCTTCCTCGCGGAACGCGAGGGCGACGTCTAGAACCTGCCCGGCAAACCCTGCCCGGCCCTGCCTGCCCCGGCCCCGGTGGGCGGGGTGGACAGGGCCTCAAAGACAGGCCCTAAGCTTCCGGCATGCTGAAAGTGGGCCTGACCGGAGGCATCGGCGCCGGTAAGAGCGAGGTGTCCCGGCTTCTCGACTCGTACGGGGCGGTACTGATCGACGCGGACCAGATCGCCAGGGAGGTCGTCGCGCCCGGAACGCCCGGCCTCGCCGCGGTCACACGGGCCTTCGGCGAGGACATCCTGGCGCCGGACGGCACGCTGGACCGGCCGCGCCTGGGCGCGCTGGTGTTCGCCGACCCCGAGAAGCTGGCCGTGCTGAACGGCATCGTGCATCCGCTGGTCCGGGAGCGCTCCGCGCGGCTGGAGGCCGCCGCGCCCGACGACGCCGTCGTGGTGCACGATGTGCCGCTGCTGACCGAGAACGGCCTGGCCCCGCTGTATGACGTGGTGGTCGTCGTCGACGCGTCCCCGGACACCCAACTGGACCGGCTGGTACGGCTGCGGGGTATGACCGAGGACGACGCGCGCGCCCGGATGGCGGCGCAGGCGACACGGGAGAAGCGCCTGGAGATCGCCGGGATCGTGATCGACAACAACGGCCCGCTGGAAGACCTGGAACCACGGGTCCGTGCGGTCTGGCAGGACCTCGTCCGGCGCGCCGGAGCCGGTTCGGGCCCCGCGTAGGGTCCGGGACGGGCCCAGGGGCGGGCCCAGGGGCGGGCTCTACGCGAGTCCTGGACGCCGGGTGGAATAGCCGCCCGGCGTCCGTCGTTGAAGGGGTTCAGTCAAGAAAGGAAACGACCGTGCCCGAGAACGCGGGACGCACCCCGGAAACCCATGTCATCGACTTCCGTGCGGCGGAGCAGCTGCTCGACGCCCGCGATCCGCGCGGCGCGGTGAAGCTGCTCGACCGGGTCATCGCCGCCCACCCGGAGAACACCTCGGCCCGGCTGCTACGTGCTCGGGCGTTCTTCGCGGCCGCGCAACTGCGGCCCGCAGAGCTGGAGTTCGAGCTGGTTCTCGAGCGCGAGCCGGACAACGCGTTCGCGCACTTCGCGCTGGCCCGCACCTTTGAACGCGCGGACCGCCCGGAGCAGGCCAGGCGCCACTTCCGGCTGGCCGCGGCGCTCGATCCACAGCCGGAGTACCTGGCGGCGGCGCGGTTCGAGTCGGACTGAAGCGAGGCCGCGCGGGCCTGGCGACGTAGTCCCCGACGGCGAGGCCTCCGGCCGCCGGGGTCAGCGCCGCCGGGGCCAGCGGCCCATGCCGCCCCGGTCGGGCTCGTACGGGGGAACGTCGCGGCCCGGCTGGTAGTGGGGGCCCTGGTGGATGTGGCGGAGGATCATCGACATGTCCACCGTGACGATCGCCGTGAGCACCCCGCACGCGATCGCCCAGCCCGGACGGCCCGCGTAGGCGAAGGCGACCGTGCCCGCTGCGGCCCAGATCAGCCCCCACACGCTCAGCCAGAAGCGCATGCGCAGGGCACTGCGCGCGGTGAGGGGTTCGCTGCCGGTACGCATCGGCACTCATCTCCCGGTTCCAGTTCCAGGATCGCACTGGGCGACCCTCCTCAGGGGCGCGTCAGGCGCGTCAGGGGCGTCAGGGGCGTCCGGGGCGCGTCTTTTCTGACGCGCCCCTGACAAGACGTCGATTCCGTGGCACCCTTCCCCGTGCAGGCCCCGCACCGCCTGGCGCAGCTCATCTCCGCACCGCTCCGCACACCGGTCAAGCCCGCGCGGCCACCCAGGGCGCGCGGCCGTCGCAGAAGGAGTCCATGCGCGTGAGACGAAGCCTCATCACCCCCCGCCGCGCCATCGGAGCACTGACCGCCGCGGGAGCCCTGCTCGCCGCGACCCTGTTACCGGCCGCATCGGCCGCCGCGGCCACTCCCGCGGACGCCGCACCCGCCTACGAGCAGCGGCAGTCCAAGGACCTGAACGCCTTCTGGACCGCGGAGCGCATGCGCTCCGCGAAGCCGCTCGACGTGCTGCCCGTGAAGGCCGGGAACCTGCTGGCCAAGGTGCGCTCCGGCGCGGAACTGCGCGTGCCGCCGACCAGCGTCAACCCCGGCGCCCAGGCCTTCCCGCAGCGCGGCGGCGCCTGGGACGGCGGCGGCGCGGTCACCACCACGTCCGGCCGGGTCTTCTTCACCTACCAGGGCCGTACCGCCTCCTGCTCCGGGAACGCGGTCACCAGCGCCAACAAGTCCACCGTCCTCACCGCCGGGCACTGCGTGAAGCTCGAAGGCGCCTGGCACACCGACTGGGTGTTCGTCCCGAACTACCGGGACGGAAACGCCCCGTACGGCAAGTGGACGGCGAACAAGACCCTCGCCACGCCGCAATGGGCGGCCAGCGAGGACATCAACTACGACGTCGGCGCCGCGGTGGTGAACCCGCTGAACGGCCAGCGGCTCACCGACGTCGTGGGCGCCCAGGGCGTGGCCTTCAACACTGGCTACAACAAGGCGATGTACGCCTTCGGGTTCCCGGCCGCCGACCCGTACGACGGCTCCCGGCTGATCTACTGCAGCGGGAACTCCTTCCGGGACTTCCTGTTCTCCTCCGACCACGGGCTGTCCTGCGACATGACCGGGGGCTCCAGCGGAGGGCCCTGGTTCCAGGACTTCGACGAGTCCACCGGCACCGGGCTGCAGACCTCGGTGAACAGCTTCGGCTATGTCTTCCTGCCGGGCTATATGTTCGGGCCCTACTTCGGCGACGACGCCAGGGACCTCTACAAGGAGGCGCAGGGCAGCTGACCGGCCCCGCGGGCGCAGCCCGCTGACCCCCGGCCGGGCGTCCGGGAACGGACGCCCGGCCCGTGCGCCTCGGTGACACCAGCCGCTCGCCCGGCCCGCCTTCCGGGCGGACGGCGGGAGTTGACGGCAGGCTTAGGCGTCGGGTGTCCGGCCGTCCGATGGCTGCCTCAGGCCGCGCAGGCGCTCCAGCTCGCGCCGGTCCCGCTTGGTCGGGCGGCCCGCGCCGCGATCGCGGACGCCCGCGGGGGCGACCGCCTCGCGGGGCGGCGGCGGGGGCGAGTGGTCGACGTAGCACTCGACGGCGACCGGTGCGCCGACCCGCTTGCGGATGACACGGCGCACGATGACGACTCGCTCCCGGCCCGCGTGCCGCAGCCGCACCTCGTCGCCCGCCTTGACCGCCTGCGCGGGCTTGGCGCGGTCGCCGTTGACCCGCACATGGCCCGCGCGGCAGGCCGAAGCCGCCGCCGAGCGGGTCTTGACCAGCCGCACCGACCAGATCCAGCTGTCGACCCGCACAGTCCCGGTCCCGGCGTCCCTACGCATGCCCGTACCGCCCGTGCCCGTGCCCGTGCCTGCGCCCGTAGCCTCCGAAGTCATGGTCCGACTCTATTCCGGCGAGTCGGCCGTGTGCCCGCGCGGTGTCCCGCGTCCCAGCTTCCCCTCGATCCAGCCGATCGCGAACTCCACCGCGTCGGCGGCCTCGAACAGGTGGCTCTCGGCCGCGCCCACCCTGCCCCGGCGGCCGATCCCGGCGGCGAGCATGTCCCGCGTGATGGCCTCGAACGGATCCTGCCCCTCGGGTACCACCGGGGAGTAGTCGAAGGCGCCGGTCGACGAGTCGATGTCATGGAACCGCCGCCAGACCCGCTCCCCGTCGACCTCGATGGGTTGCTCGTACGTCACGAACCGCTTGCCGGGGGCTTCGGCGAGCGCCTCGGCGTAGTGCAGCAGCG
The DNA here is from genome assembly GCF_054788135.1 of Streptomyces sp. O3. Classification (NCBI taxonomy): domain Bacteria; kingdom Bacillati; phylum Actinomycetota; class Actinomycetes; order Kitasatosporales; family Streptomycetaceae; genus Streptomyces; species Streptomyces sp. O3. The sequence continues at coordinate 51,236 of NZ_JBTVYK010000041.1, read as the reverse complement.
TGAACGTCTCCAGCGGGGCGCCCAGGAACAGCACTCGGCCACCCAGCGTGACCAGCCGCTCCAGCGGGCTGCCGGGGCCGTGCGGGTCGTCCCAGGGGTGGTCGGCCATCAGCGCGGCGGCCGAGGCCCCGAGCGCGGCGAGACTCGCGTCCGGGTGGCGGCTGCGGACCGCGCCGGGCCAGCGGCGCAGCGCCTCCGGCAGGCGGCCGTTCTCGTGGTCGGCCTCGCTGAGTCCGGGGTCGTACGCGGGGTGCTCCGCGCGTAGGGCGTCCTGCCAGGGCCCCGGCCAGCCGGTGAAGTCGTATGGCGGGGCGTCGTTCCAGCCGCAGGTCACCAGCAGGGTGCCGCGTTCTCCCACGACGTCGCCGAGTGCGCCGATGAGCGTCCGGGGCCCGCCCGCCACATAGCCGATGGCGGACATCCGGGTGTGGAACATGACCGTGTCGCCGTCGGCGAGACCGAGCGCGGTCAGGTCCTGGATGAGCCGAGACCGGGTGACGGGGCCGCCCGCGCGCTTGAGCAGAGCCAGTTCGTCCATGCACGGGGAGGGTACAGGGGAGCCGCGGGCAGCGGACGGGGCCCGCCGTGTGGCGCGTGCCCGCTGTACGCCCGTGCGGCCCGTGCCCGCCGTGCGGCCCGTGCCCGCCGTGCGGCCCGTGCCCGCCGTGCGGGCCCGTACGGCGGGCGCGTCAGCGGCCGGTGGGCAGGACCCAGACTCGCCCGGCGGCGAAGTTCAGCGGCACGCCGTCCGGCGTCGTGAACGAGGTGCCGGCCTGCTCGTGCTCGCGGCTTCACTTCCGCCCGAGTCCGCCGTGCACGCGGCGAGTCCGAAGGCCAGCGCCGCGGCGGTCAGGACGGCGGTGGTCGCGCGTCCCGCCGCCGCCACGATCTGTTCCAGCCTGCGGCCGTGCGCGCCCCGCCAGTAGACCCGGCCGCAGTCCGGGCAGCGCGTGAACGCGTGATACGTACGGCGGGTGCCGGGGCGCAGCAGATGCGCGACCTCGCTCTTGGCCACCGGCGCGAGCGGGGCGTTGCACGCCGTGCACCGGGTCCACGGGGCCAGCTGTGGTGCGAACCGCTCCAGTACGTCGGCGAGTTGACCGTCCGGGCGGGCGCCGCGCACATACCCGCCCAGCCACAGCGCCCGGCGGCGCAGCAGGCCCCGGTCCTGGGTCAGCAGCACCCGGCGCTCGGCGTTCGCCTGCGCGATCAGCGCGTCGTCGTCCAGGTCGTTGTGGTACGCGGTGTCGACGCCGAGCAGGCGCAGCCGCCGGGCCAGCGCGCCCAGATGGACGTCGAGGACGAACCGCGGCGGCTCGGGCAGCGGCCGCTGCGGCCGGGACACGGGCCGTACGTCCACGTGCTCGCCCGCCCGCGGACGGTACGAGGGAGCCACCGGGCGCCCGTCGACGAGCAGCGCGCCGACCTCCGGGAGCGGAACGCCCAGGGACTCGACGACGTGGCCGAGCGAGGAGACGCCGTCGGGCGTCACCCGCGTCTCGCCGTTCTCCCGGTGACGGGAGGGCAGAAACAGCCGAAGCTCGGCGGAGAAACGAAGGCGCAGCGCCGACTCGTACACGCTTTCAGGATGCCACCGGGGCGCGGGGGCGGCCCGTGGTGGGCGTGAAGGTTGGCGATGACCTGCCTGGCTTGCTGTACGGGGGCGCGCCTCGCCCACGAGGCCGCCCGCGGCGTCGAGCGGCACGGACCCGGCCAGGAAGGCCAGCCGGGTACCGGCTTCGACGACGGAGGCGTGCGCGCAGGTCGGCGGCTGACGGTCTGCGGTCGCTGGCCGACGGGGTGCCGCCGAGCCGATCATGCCGAGTGACGCGCGGCGCTCGCACATGCTTTTCGCCTCAGTCGGCGGGGGCGTACAGCACCGCGTCGGTGAGTCCGAGGTGGTCGCGCAGCACCGTACGGCCGGTGTCCGTTAGGACGATCACACGGGTGTCGCCCCTGCGCAGGACCCACTCGGCGTCGAGAGCGTGCTGGAGGAACGCGGCGCCCACCGCGCCCGCCAGGTGCTGGCGCCGCTCCGTCCAGTCCAGACAGCTGCGGACATGGGCGCGGCCCGAGCGCGGGCGGTGGTCGTCGATGCCGAGGCCGCGCAGCCAGGCCTTGCCCGCGTCGGTCAGCGCCGGGCCGTACTCCCAGGTCAGCAGGGATCGCTCGGTCATCGCGTCGGTGATCGCGACCGCGACCGTGCCCGCCAGGTGGTCGTAGCAGGACCGGGCGTACGCCAGGGCGCGGCGGCGGTGCGCGTCGCGCAGGGAGCGTACGGGCGTGGAGCGCAGCGGGGCGTGCGAGGCGAGGCTCTCGATCATCTCGGCGGTGGCGGGCCCGGCCAGGCGCACATAGCGGTGGCGGCCCTGCCGTTCCTCCGCCAGCAGCCCGCCCGCGACGAGCCGGTGCAGCTGGCCGGTGGCGGTCGACGCGGCCACTCCGGCGTGCTGGGCCAGTTCCTTCGCCGTCCAGGCCCGGCCGTCGAGCAGCGCCAGGCACATCGCCGCGCGGGTGCGGTCGGCGAGCAGGGTCGCCAGGGCGGCCAGATCGGGGCCGGGGACGCTGTCGGGGGGCTGGCTCATGGGTCCATTCTGCCGTGCGACGCTTCGGCGTCCGCCGAAGCGTCACGTCCGTAGCGTTCCGCGGCATGAACCACAGCACCCCGACCGCCGACCGCGCACGCCCCGCCGACTCCGCCCGGTCCGCTGACTCAGCCGACCCTGTCCGCCCCGCTGACGGTCATCTCGCGATATCCCCGAGCATCCTGTACTTCGGCACCCCCGTGGCCCTGCTCAGCACCGAGAACCCCGACGGCACCCCCAACCTCGCCCCGGTGTCCTCCGCCTGGGCCCTGGGGCACACCGTCGTCATCGGCGTGGGCGAGCAGGCGCGTACGGCGGCGAATCTCGCGGAGCGCCCCGAGCTGGTCGTCAACCTCCCGTCGGCCGACCTCTGGTCCGCGGTGGAACGCCTCGCCCCGCTCACGGGCGCCGACCCGGTGCCGGCCGCCAAGCGCGCCGTGTACCGCCATGAGCCGGACAAGTTCGCCGCGGCGGGCCTGCGCCCCCTGGAGTCGGAGCGGGTGCGGCCGCCGCGGGTCGCCGAGTGCCCGATCCAACTGGAGGCCACGGTGCGGAAGCTGACACCGGCCGGTCCCGACGGCGGATTCCGGATCGCCGAGTGCGATGTCGTACGGGTGCACGCCGCCGCGTCGGTCGTGGTGCCCGGCACCGAGCACATCGACCCGGCCGAGTGGAGCCCGCTCATCTACAGCTTCCGGCACTACTTCGGACTGGCCCAGCCGGAACTCGGCCACGGCTTCCGCTCGCAGACGGCGCGCGGGGCGGCGGGGCGCTGCTCTACGGTGAGGTGACCGAGAGGAAGGGGCTGACGTGGACGCGGAGTTGACGGCACTGGCCGCGGCGGGGGCGACGGCACTCGTGCAGCAGATGGCGACCGACGGCTGGGCACAGGCACGACGGCGACTGGCCGCGTACTTCTCACGCGGGCGGTCCGAGGACGAGGAGACGGTGACGGGCGAACTGGAGGAGGCCCGCGCCGACCTCGCCGCGGCAAGGGAGGCGGACGACGCGGAGGCGGCCGCGGACGTGGCCGCCGAGTGGCGCAACCGGCTGCGCCGCACCCTGCGCGCCGATCCGGCTGCGGCCGAGGAACTGCGGGAGCTGCTGGAGGAGTTGGCCCCGGCGGGGGCGGCGCCGCGGGAGGGCGCTGTGCACAACACCATCAACGACGGCGTGTATCACGGCACGGTCATCCAGACGGGCCGAGTGGAGTCGCTGTACCACGGGGATCCGGACGGCCGACGCCGGGCCTGACCCGCGACCGCCTTGGCGCGCCAGAGCCCCTGGTGCGCCGGAGGTCCTTGATACGCCGGAGATCCTTGGTACGCCAGAGATAGGGTGCCTGGGTGGAGCACGCACCCACCCAGGCCTCTACCTTCGTACGGCCCCGTCGCGCACAGGACCTCGAAGCGTGCGCGCGGGCGCTCGCGGAGGTGCACCAGGCGGACGGCTATCCGGTCAACTGGCCCGCCCACCCCGCGGCCTGGCTGAATCCGCCGTCCCTGCTCGCGGCCTGGGCGGCGGAGCTGGACGGGCGGGTCGTCGGCCATGTCGGTCTGTCCCGCGCCGACGGCGCCGACGCCGCGCCCGCTGTGTGGGGCACCCGTCACGGGGTGGGCGCCGAGGCGACCGCGGTGGTCAGCCGCCTGTTCGTCGCCCCGGCCGCGCGCGGCCGGGGGATCGGCGCCCTGCTGATCCAGGCGGCCGTACGGGACGCGCGTCAGCGTGCGCTGCGGCCGGTCCTGGACGTCGTCGCCTCCGACACCGCGGCGGTGGCGCTGTACGAACGCCTCGGCTGGGAGCCGCTGGCCACGGTCGAGCAGCGGTGGGGGCCGGACCAGACGGTCCTGGTCCGCTGCTACGCCGCGCCGCCGGACAGAGCCTAGGTTCCTCCGGCCCTCGCGGCCGCGGCTCAGACGACGCGGAGGTGTGGTGCGCCGCGCCGGGGGCGTGGGGTCGCCGTGAGGCCGGGGTCCTGGAGTACCAGGGTCAGCCGGGAGAAGCCGATGGCCCGTAGGGTGGCGGGGGTCTCGCTGATGATCCGGCAGGTGGAACGCCCCTGGGCGGGGTCCGGGTGGCGTAAGGGCCGGACGGCCCCGTCATGGTCGACGGCGGCGGAGCCGACGGCCCTGATCCAGTGCGGCAGCCCCTGCTGGTAGGCGGCGTTCATGAGCGGGTCCGCGGCGATGTCCAGGCGAATGTCCTGAATCCCTTGGTCCTGCGGATGGGTTTCGACGGCGGACGCGAACTGCGCCAGCATCGGCAGACACCAGCTCGTCTCGTGCTCGGCGAGCACATCCGCGGCGTCCGGGTGGAAGAGGACGAAGCGCAGGAAGTTGTGGCGCGGCATGGCCGTGGGGTGCGGCCGTACGGAGTGGAAGAGGGCGTCGTACGCGGAGTTGGCGACGACGACGTCCCAGCGGTGGTTGACGAGCAGGGAGGGGAAGGGGGTGGCGTACAGCATCGCGGCGTAGTCGCGCAGGTAGGACCGCGTGGCGGGGTCCGCCGTGCTGCCTGGCCCGTCACAGGCGCTGCCGCGCCCCGCCACCGCGTCATTCATCGAGATTCACCATCGAGATGTCGTCCCTCCCGTGGGTACGGCGTGAGGCCGCAGAGCGATCCTGCTGGTTGAGACGAGAACGTGTCAACAATCGTGGCATTCAGTCGTGTTGTTCGATCAGATCGCGCCACAATTGTGGCAACCCTTGGTCTAGATCTGGCTGAACAGATACGCTGCACAGTCCACCGTCACATCGAGGAGACCCACCGGTGTCAGATGGCCTCTCGGTCGCGGGCCCGGCGGGCACCGGCCCGCTCGCGGTAACGGTCGCCCGCGTCGGCGAACTCGCCGACAAGCTCGGACTGTGCCGTGACGAGGTCTTCAACCGGCAACACCTGTCCGCCCAGTCGGGCGTCCCGGTCGGGGTGGTGAAAGCGCTGCTCGAGGGCCGGGAGGCGGGCGAACCAGACCTGCAGGCCCGGTTTCTGCAGCGTTTCGACCTGCTGCGCAGAACCCGGCTGAAGCCGGACGGCCGCCGCTACACCCAGCGGGAGATCGCCGACGGCGCGGGCATGTCACGCCAGCAGGCGGGCGCCCTGATCAACGGCGACCGGCGTCCCACCATGGAGCACTGCGACGCCATCCAGCGCTTCTTCCAGGTGCACGCGGGGTTCCTCACGGCCGCGGACGCCGACGCGCTCGACGGCGCGCTGCAACGCACCGAGCAGGACCTGCTGCAGAAACTGGCGGAACGCGAACGGGCGGAGCGCGAACGGGCGGCCCACCCCCCGCACACGCCCGGCGATCCGGCCGCCGCCGCCCCGGCCGAAGACGCCCTGCAGAGGCTGCTGGCGGACCACGGGGTACGGGGAATCGCCTGGCGGGCCGCGCAGTTGCCCACGGACAAGCACCGGGACACGGTCACGGAGTGGCTGGACATGCTGCTGGAGAACGTCAGGCGGTCGGAGACCTGATGCGGCCGCGCGAGCGGGCGCAGCGACAGGGCGGGCGACAGGGGCGACAAGGGCGGCAAGAGCGACCAGGCGGGCGACAGGCACGGATGCGGGGCGAGCGGCGGGCATGGGCATGGGGATAGGCAGGGACATGCGCCGTCTGTGCGGCGAACTCGTCGGCGGCATCGACCTGCCGACCCCGACCGAGCCCGCGGACCTGTACGCCGCGCTGTGCGGGGGCATGAGTCGACGCCGCGGCCGCCCGGTCAAGTTGAGGATGGCGCCGTTCCCGCCGGGCACGGCCAGCGGCCTCTGGCTCGACATGGCCGACCAGGACCTGATCGTGGTCGAGGAGCGCACCGCCCCCGACCACCAACTGGTGATCCTCGGGCACGAGTTGTGGCATATGAAGGCCGGGCACTGCGGCCACGAGGTGGACGGCGCCGAGGTCGCCGCGCGGCTGCGGTCCCAGACCGCCGACCTGCACGAGACGGTACGCACGGTGGCCGCCCGCACCCGCTTCGACCAGGCGGACGAGGACGAGGCGGAGAGCTTCGGACTGCTGCTGGCCAGCAAGTGCCGCCCCTGGCTCGCCTCCGCGGGCGAGCGGCACACGACGGCGGGCCGTGATGTGCTCGCCGGACGGATCGAGGCCTCGCTCGGCCGCCGCCGACCGCGAGGCTGACACGTGCGGAGCGCGGCCTCCTACGTTCCCGCGGCCGCGATGGGGGTCGCGTTCGTCTGCAGACTGCCCGGCGCGGTACGGGCCTGGCGCGACCCCCTGGTGCGCTCCGTCTGCGTACTGCTCGGACTGGCCGCCGCGGTGTTCTTCTTCGCCGCGCCACCGACGGTCGCCGAGGTCAACCGGGCCACCGGCATCGCGAACGCGTCCGCCCCGCTGGTCTACGGCCTGTTGTCGGCCTTCTCCGCCGCCACCCTGGTGCTGATCGTCAACTGGCGCGGCGGGCCGCCGGACCGGACGCGTCGGGTCACCCGCGCCCTGATCGCCGTCTACGGGCTGGTCACCGTGGCGCTCGCCGTGCTCTTCGCGTTGGGCAGCGCCCCGGTCGAACGGCCGCGGGACCTGGACACGTACTACGCGACCACGCCGTACATCCGCGAGATGATCGTGCTGCACCTCGTGGCGACAGCCGCCCCGGCGTGCGGCGTGTGCGTGCTGTGCTGGCGCTGGGTGCGGCAGGTGCGGAGCCGCTGGCTGCGCGCCAGCCTGCTGACCATCGCGACCGGCTACCTGTGCGACGTCGCCTACGTCTGGGCCAAGCTCACGGCGGTGGCCGCCCGCTGGCGCGGAGCGGACCTGGACACGCTGAGCACCGACGCCGCCCCGCTGTTCGCGTCCGTCGGCGCGCTGATCGCCGCGCTGGGGTTCCTGCTGCCGCTGGCCGGGCCGCGGCTCTGCGGGGCGGTCCGCACCTGTCTGACCCACTGGCGGCTGGCCCCCCTGTGGCGGGAACTGCGCCCGTCCGGCCAGAGGGAGAGCGCGTCAGTACGCATCGCCTGGTGGGCGGCGCCCGGCCTGCGGGCCACCCGGCGCGAGACACAGATCCACGACGGCCTGCTCGACCTCCAGCCGTTCCTCGATGACGCGGTACGGGTCCGGGCGTACGAGGCGGCGCTCGCCAGCGGCTCGGACGCGGCGGACGCCGGAGCGGTGGGCGACGCGGCGATGGTGGCCGTGGCCGTACGGGTGAAGGCCGGGGCGGCGGCTGACGCCGGGAGCCGACCGGCCGGGCCCACGACGGCCGTCACCGCCGGCGGGGGCGCTGGCGCACGGTCCCTGGCGCGGGTGTCCCGCGCCCTGCGGTCCCCGATCGTCACCGCGGCCCGTCAGACGGCGGCCCAGGAGAGCGGCGCGGTAGGAGGGCGGCGGGGTGGGAGAGCGGCGGGGTAGGAGAGCGGCGGGGTAGGGCCGGATCCACCGGGGGTGGTCTGCCCTAGCCCGATCGGGTTCACGGCACGCTCAGGCCGGGGCGGCCGGTCCGTCAGCGGGCAGGAAGACACTCGATGAGTACCGAACTGAAGGCCGTCGCGGCGGTGGCGGTCCTCCTCTTCCTCGCCACCGCCGCGCTGGTGGTCGTCCTCCTGGTCCGTCTGGTGCGGGCCCGCAGAGCGCTGCGCGACGCGGGCGTCCCGCTGACGAACACCCTCGCCTTCTGGGGCGCGGTGCTCTACGCGATCTCCCCAGTGGACCTGCTCCCCGACCCGGTGCTGCTCGACGACATCGGCGCGCTGCTCCTGGCGCTGCGCTCCCTGCACCACGCCAGCGCCAAGGCCAAGGGCGCCGGCAAGAGCGCCGACGCGGACGCCCGCCACTCGTGCGCACATGCCAAGATGCCTGTCACATAACGGAGTTGAGGGAGGCATCGATGGCTGACCGCATCGACACCAGCAGGCCGCACACCGCCCGCATATGGAACTACTGGCTGGACGGCAAGGACAACTACCTGGTCGACCGCGAGGCCGGAGACCAGATCCGGCGACTCCACCCCGGCATCGGCGACTACGCCCGCGCCGACCGCCTCTTCCTGGGCCGCTCTGTGCGGCACCTGGCGGGCGAGGTCGGCATCCGGCAGTTCCTGGACGTCGGCACCGGACTGCCCAGCGCCGACAACACCCACGAGGTGGCGCAGCGGGCCGCCCCCGAGTCCCGGATCGTGTACGTGGACAACGACCCGCTCGTCCTCACGCACGCCCGCGCGCTGCTCACCAGCACCCCCGAAGGCAGCACCGACTACCTCGACGCCGACCTGCGCGACACCGACACCATCCTGGAACGCGCCGCGCGCACTCTCGACCTGACGCGGCCCGTCGCGCTCGTCCTGCTCGGTGTGGTGATCTTCATCGAGGACGACGAGGAGTCGTACGGGGTCGTACGCCGCCTCCTGGACGCCCTGCCCAGTGGCAGCCACCTGGTGCTCTCGCACACGATCACCAGTCCGGCGATGCCGGACGTGGACCGCGCCGTGGAGTTCTGGAACGCACACGGCACCCCGAAGCTGACCCAGCGCACCCCGCGGCAGATCACCCGCTACTTCGACGGTCTGACGCTGCTGCCGCCCGGCGTGGTGTCCTGCTCGCGGTGGCGCGCGGACGGCGGCGCGGACGAGAAGCCCGACGAGGTGGCCATGTTCGGCGGGGTCGGCCGCAAGGACTGACGTCCGCTTCGTGTTCGTTCGGTGATGAAGCTGTGATGTGTGTCGAGGGCAAGTCAGGGCAGGCGCGTCGGGTAGTTAAGAGAATTGTCAAAGATCACCGAAGATAAGGCTTGGTATCTGAGTGACTGGGGATCAGGTGGCAAGTCCACCGAGTGATGAGCAAACGGGCAGGAAGCCGGACGCGCCGTCCATCGCCCCGCGGGTGTTCCTGCCCGCCGCGGCGATCATTCTGGCCTTCGTGCTGTACGCCACGATCTTTCCCGGCAACGCGAAGGACGTGATCGGTGACATCAACACCGAGATCGTCGGCAGCGTCGGCTGGTACTACACAGCGATCGTCGCCCTCTTCGTGGTGTTCTCGCTCTGGGTCGGCATCGGGCACTTCGGCGATATCAAGCTCGGAAAGAACGAGGACAAGGCCGAGTTCAGCCTGGGCTCCTGGCTGGCGATGCTGTTCGCCGCGGGCATGGGCATCGGCCTGGTCTTCTGGGGCGTGGCGGAGCCGCTGACCCACTTCGCCTCACCGCGTCCGGGAGTCGGCGACGCACCGGACCAGGAGAGCGTCAGCCAGGCCGCCGAACAGGCCCAGCAGTCTCTGGTCCAGACGTTTATGCACTGGGGCTTCCACCCCTGGGCCATCTACGTCGTGGTCGGTCTGGCCGTCGCCTACGCCGTGCACCGCAAGGGCCGCCCGGTCTCCATCCGCTGGGCACTCGAGCCGATCCTCGGCGACCGGGTCAAGGGCGGTCTCGGCGACGCGATCGACGTGATCGCGATCGTCGGCACGCTCTTCGGCGTCGCCACCTCGCTCGGCCTCGGCGTGATGCAGATCTCCGCCGGGCTCGACTTCCTCGACTGGATCGACGATCCGGGCACCACCACGCAGGTGGTGCTGATCGCCCTGATCACCCTGGTGGCCACCATTTCCGTGGTCACCGGCGTGAAGAAGGGCATCAAGTGGCTGTCGAACCTGAACATGGGGCTCGCGGGCTCGCTGATGATCTTCGTGCTCATCGCCGGGCCGACGCTGTTCCTGCTCAATGAGTTCGTCACGTCCATCGGCGCGTATCTGCAGAACGTCGTCCAGCTGTCCTTCGACACCGGCGCCATGCAGGGCGAGGCCGGCGAGGCCTGGCAGAGCGGCTGGACCACCTTCTACTGGGGCTGGTGGATTTCCTGGGCGCCCTTCGTCGGCATCTTCATCGCGCGTATCTCCCGTGGCCGCACCGTCCGTGAGTTCGTGCTCGGCGTACTGCTCGTCCCGACCCTGCTCACGTTCTTCTGGTTCGCCGTCTTCGGCGGCGCCGGTCTGTACCGCGAGATGTTCTCCAGCGGCGGCATCCTGAGCTGGGGCGACGAGGCGGAGGCCTTCAGCGTCGACACCAACAGCGCGCTGTTCCAGCTGCTCGACACCCTGCCCGGCGGCGCGTTCGTCGCGGGTGTGGCGATCCTGCTGATCGTGCTCTTCTTCGTCACCTCGTCCGACTCCGGTTCCTATGTGGTCGACATGCTGGCCAGCGGCGGTGACCCCAACCCGCCGAAGTGGAGCCGGGTCTTCTGGGCCGTCGCCGAAGGCGCCGTGGCGGCGGCGCTGATCATCGCGGGCGGTTCCGACTCGCTCACCGCCCTCCAGACCATGGCGATTCTCATCGCGTTCCCCTTCAGCTTCGTCATGCTGGCCATGTGCTACGCGACGATCAAGGAGTTCCGCCGAGAACGCGCGATCTACCTGGCCCATCAACGCAGGGTGCAGACACAGGAACTCACCGAGAAGGTGGCCGCCGCGATCGACGCCGGCAACGGCGGCAACGGCGGTGCCGAAGACGCCGACGGCCGCGGGGGCAAGACCCTCTAGCCGACCGTCTCCCCGGCGTTCGCTCGACGAGGGCGCCCGGTCCGCGGGTCAGCACGACCCGCGCACCGGGCGCCTTCTCGTCTCCGCACGCCTGTGGACTCCTCGGCTCCGGGCCACGACCCTGTGCCCGTGGACTCCCCCCTCGTCACCGCGCTGGCGCCCGCCGTGCTCGCCGTCATCATGCTCGGGCTCGGACTGAGCCTGACGGTCGGCGACTTCCGCCGGATGACCGACCACCCGCGCACCGTGGCCGTCGCACTCGGCTGTCAGCTGGTCCTGCTGCCCGCCGTCTGCTTCGGGCTGGTGCTGGCCTTCGGCCTGGCGGGCGCGCCCGCCGTCGGGATGATGCTGCTCGCCGCCTCGCCCGGCGGCACCATGGCCAATGTCTACAGCCATCTCTTCGGCGGCGACGTCGCGCTCAACATCACACTCACCGCTATCAACTCGGTGCTCGCCGTCGTCACCCTGCCGATCGTGGTCAACGTGTCGGTGGCGTACTTCGACGCGGGCGACGGCGGTCAGCTCGGGCTGCAGTTCACCAAGACCGCGCAGGTCTTCGCGATCGTGCTGATCCCGGTGGCCGCCGGGATGACCATCCGGGCCAGACGGCCGGACTTCGCGGCACGGGCCGAACGCCCCGTGAAGCTGCTGTGCCTGGTGATCCTGGCCGGGATCATCCTGGCCGCCCTGCTGGCCGAGCGCGACAACATCGGTGACTATCTCGCCAGCGTCGGCCCGGTGGCGGTGCTGTTCAGCGTGATCTCGCTGGCCACCGGATACACCGCCGCCCGGCTGTCGAAGGCGGGACACCCCCAGGCCGTCGCCGTCTGTATGGAGATCGGCATGCACAACACCTCGCTCGCCCTCACCGTCGCCCTCAGCCCCTCTCTGCTCGACAGCACCGAGATCGCCGTGCCCAGCGCGGTCTACGCCATCCTGATGTACTTCACGGCCGGAGCGGCGGGCCTCCTCCTCAACCGGCTCGCCGCACCCCGCCGGAAGACCGCCGCCTGAGCCGCCGGTCAGACCAGACGCCGGATCTCCCCGCGCACCCGGTAGAACCCGCCCGCCGCCGGGTGCAGCGACTCCACCACGTACCGCGCGCCCGGCTCACGTATCCCGCGGGGGAACTGCACGTTCCAGGACGGGTCGTAGCCGCCCGACACGACGTGCACCCGCAGCCGGCCGTCTTCCTGGACGCACTCGACGACCACCTGCCCGGCCTGAGCCACCGAGACGGTCTCCACCGCCGTCACCGCCGTCACCGGCGTGTACGTGGGCAGGGCGGCGGCCAGCTTGACGTCCACGGGCACCGGCACGGAACCCTGCTGGGCCGAACGGATCCCCGCGTCGCTGGCGTCCACACAGACCAGGGAGCCGTCCGTGGTGACCATGTACAGCTTCTCGTCCCGGTACTGCATCGACAGCGCCGAGCCGCCCTCGATGCCCAGCTTCCACAGCCGGGTGCCGTGCGCGTCGAAGCAGTAGACCGACGAGGTGTTGTCGCCCGCGAAGACATAGCGGCCGCCGGGCGCGGTCGCACAGGAGTACACCACCGAGTCACAGGCGTACGTCGCCTCGACCGCGCCCGTCGCCTTCGACAGCCGCTGTACCGCGCGGTGGGCCGTGCCCGCGTACACCGACGTGTCCTCCTGCCAGCCGAACAGCACCGCGCCCTGCGTCGGCGTGTGCCACAACTCGCCGCCGCCGTCCGGGGAGTAGGCCGTCACACCGCCGCGGTGGCCGTGGTAGACGGCGTCCTCGTCGGCCCGCACCATCCACGCGTGCTGCCCCGAGGACTTCCGCGACCACTGGTACTCGTCCTCGTGGTCGATGACCGTCAGGCCGCCGTCGCGGTCGGCGACGTTCAGCACGCCCTCGCGGATGTCCAGCCAGAAGATGTCGACGTCCGTCGCGATGTCGTACGCCGCGAACGGCAGTTTGGAGGAGAGGTCGTACACCTTCCCGTCGTCGCACCCCGCGTAGATCCAGAAGTCGTCCGCCACCAGGCACTTGACGCCGTCCGGCAGCGAGTAACGGGCCAGCACCTCACCGCCGTGACTGAGCGTGTACACATCGCCCCACTGGTTGCCCACCCAGCAGCGGTCCTCGTCGATGTGAATGCCGAACGCCGACGAGCCGGTGCGGAACCGCCACAGCACCGGGGCCATCGCACGGGCGGTCGAGGGCGCCGAGCTGACCTGACGGCGGGTCACCGGGCGTGCCGCGCGCTGGCCCTGGACGGCCGGGGCGTACCCTTTGCGGACCTTCTCGGCGACCTTCTTCGCCGCCGCTGCCTGTGCCTTCTGCGCCGTCGGGAAGGTCGAGGTCGTCAGCTGGCCCTGCGCGCCGATCCGGCCGTACCGGATCGAGACGGCCGTTCCCTCCACCGTCACCTCATAGAACTTGTGCGCTCCGCCGTCCTCTTGCGACAGCTCCAGATACGTCTTCGTCCGAGACATGGCACACCCCTCCCCAGGACGGACACGACGCCCGGTGCGTTCCGTGTCCCACTGACCAGAACACTACGGTGCGCCACTGACATTCACGCCGGTCCCTGCGGCGGAGCCGGGCGTTCCGGGCCCGGCGGCTCCGTTAGCCTGGGGCACGATGAACCGTTTCCCGACGTCGCGGGGCGAGTACGAACTCACCCGCTTCCCCGAAGACCCCCGCGACCCGCTGCGCGCCTGGGACGCCGCCGACGAGTACCTGCTCCGGCACCTCGAGCGGCCGGACGACGGGACCGGCGGCGGGACCGACCGCCCGGCGCCGGAGCTCTCCGGTGCCGTGGTCGTCGTGGGCGACCGCTGGGGTGCCCTGGTCACCGCGCTCGCCGACCACCGGCCCACGCAGATCACCGACTCGTTCCTCACCCGGCGGGCCACCGAGGCCAACCTCGCCCGCAACGGCGTCGCCCCGGACGCCGTACGCCTGCTCACGACCAGGGACACACCCCCCGAGCGCGTCGACGTCCTGCTGGTCCGGGTGCCCAAGAGCCTGGCCCTCCTGGAGGACCAGCTGTACCGCCTGGCCCCCGCCGTGCACGAGGGCACCGTCGTCATCGGCACCGGGATGGTCAAGGAGATCCACACCTCGACGCTACGGCTGTTCGAGCGGATCATCGGCCCGACCAGGACGTCACTCGCGGTGAAGAAGGCCCGGCTGATCTTCTGCACGCCCGAGCCGTCGCCGTCCGCCGCCCGCGACGCGCGGACGGCCAACCCGTGGCCGCACACCTACACCCTGCCCGACGGCATCGGCCCGGTCTCGGGACGCGCCGTCACCAACCACGCCGGTACCTTCTGCGCCGACCGGCTCGACATCGGCACCCGCTTCCTGCTCCAGCACCTGCCCGCGCACCGCGGCCCGGAACACGTCGTGGACCTGGGCTGCGGCAACGGCGTCGTCGGCACGGCGGCCGCGCTGGCCAACCCGCAGGCCGACGTCACCTTCGTCGACGAGTCCTACCAGGCGGTGGCTTCGGCGGAGGCCACCTTCCGGGCCAACGCCGTGCCGGACGCCAAGGCGCGGTTCGTCGTCGGGGACGGGCTGGCCGACATGCCGCCCGGCACGGTGGACCTCGTCCTGAACAACCCGCCGTTCCACAGCCATCAGGCCACCACCGACGCCACCGCGTGGCGCATGTTCACCGGGGCCCGCGCGGCGCTGCGCCCCGACGGCGAACTGTGGGTCGTCGGCAACCGCCACCTCGGCTACCACCTGAAGCTGCGCCGCCTCTTCGGGGCCTGCGAAGTCGTCGCGGGCAACCCGAAGTTCGTGATCCTCCGAGCGGTCAAAACAGAAACCAAGGCAGGGCCGGAGGGCAAGAACAGGGGCGCGGGCAGGTCTACCCGTGCACCGGCCGGGGGCGGGTCACGGCGGACCGCATCCACGCGGGCACGGTCTCGGTGATCCGGCAGAGCGCGAGATAGAGCGGGATCGGCGGCGTGTACGGCACCGCGCCCGTGGCCTGGTGGACCGGCCGCAGCGCGCCGGCGGCCGCCGGAACCAGGCCGCCGGCCTTGTACCGCGCGGGCGGCGGCCAGTCGAGCGCGAGCTCGGAGCCGGACGGCACGACCCACCACCACCGCGCGCCGTCCGTGTACACGCACCCCATCCGCGGCAGCAGCTGACGCAGCCGCGGGCCGAGCGCGTCGGGCACCCCCACCGCGTCACAGCCGAGCGGGGTCGTCATGCCGGCCGGCAGCAGCAGCGACACATCGCCCAGGCGGCGGTTGAGTCCGGTCAGCGTCTCCACGGTCAGCACGCGCACGACGGTCCGGCCTCGCGCGGCAGTTCGGCCCACACCACGAGTCCGAGGCCCGGACCGGCGTCGGCCGTGCCCCAGGCGCTGCTGACCGCGTCGACCAGGAGCAGTCCGCGACCGTGGTCCTCGTGACCGTCCCGGACCGGGTGCGGCGCCGGGACGCCGGCTCCGGGTCCCTCGTCGCGCACGACCACGCGCACGGTGTGCGCGGCGTCGTCCCACAGCTCGCACACGACCAGCCGACTCGCGGTGTGCACCACGGCGTTGGTGACCAGCTCCGACATGACCAGGGCCGCCGCGTCGCACGTCTCGTCGGCGATCGACCAGCCCGCCAGCTGATTCCGGGTCAGGCGTCTGGCCAGGGGTACGGAGTCGGGGCGCGCGGCCAGCTCGAAACGGCAACGGCGATCGCGGGTCACGGCACCCGTCGGGTGCCGTGTGAGGGGGGCGTTACCGAGCACCACGACCGATTCCTAACGCGGCGGACTGGTTCACGTATGCCACTATCGCCCCGCCGCGGACACTTGGCAAGCGTCACTTTGAAAAGTGCAGAGTGCAGTGTTCTCATTTTGCCGACCCATGGCAGACTGCCTGGCGAACAGAGGCCACCGGCCACAGCGCGGTACAGGAGGCAGTAGTGAGCGAACCGCGGTCCGCTCCCACCGTCGGTCAGGTCGTCCTTGGAAAGCGCTTGCAGGAGCTCCGCGAGAACGCGGGGCTCAAACGCGAGGAGGCCGCGCGCGTGCTGCGCGTCGCGCCCGCCACCGTCCGCCGTATGGAGACCGCCGAAGTCAGCCTCAAGATCCCGTATCTCCAGCTGCTGCTCCAGGCGTACGGCGTCGCCGACGGCGAGGCCGCGTCCTTCGTGGACCTGGCCGAGGAGGCCAACCAGCCCGGCTGGTGGCAGCGGTACCACGACATCCTCCCCAGCTGGTTCAGCATGTACGTCAGCCTGGAGGGCGCCGCCACTCTCCTCAGGTCGTACGAACCCCATTTCGTGCCCGGACTGCTGCAAACCGAGGACTACGCGCGCGCCGTGATGCACGCGGGCGCGCTCGGGCAGACCTCTCCCGAGGACATCGAGCGGCATGTGGCCCTGCGCATGCGGCGCCAGGAGCTGCTCAGCCGCGACAACGCCCCCCGGCTGTGGGTCGTCATGGACGAGACCGTGCTGCGCAGGACCGTCGGCGGGCCCGGCGTGATGCGGGCCCAGGTCGACCGGCTGCTCGAGGCCGCCGAGCTGCCCCATGTCACGTTGCAGGTCGCGGAGTTCACCGAGGGGCACCATCCGGGCACCTACGGCCCGTTCGTCCTGTTCCGCTTCTCGGTCCCCGAACTGCCGGACATGGTCTACACCGAGTACCTGACCGGCGCCGTCTATCTCGACCGCCGCGCCGAGGTCGTGACCTATCTGGAGGTCATGGACCGGATGGCGACGCGGGCCGCAACGGCACACCGCACAAAGGAGATTCTCCGGAGTCTCCGCAAGGAGCTGTGAATGGATCACATATCCGACCGGATCTACAACGGCATGCCCGCCCGTGAGCTCGGCAGCGAGGGCTGGCACAAGCCGTGGAGCGGCGGCAACGGCGGCAACTGCGTGGAGGCCATGAAACTGGCCGACGGCCGGGTCGCGGTACGGCAGTCGGCGGACCCCGACGGACCGGCGCTGATCTACACCTCTGGCGAGCTGTACGCGTTCATCCAGGGCGCGAAGGCCGGGCAGGCGGACTTCCTGTTGTCCTGACCGGTGCGCGTCAGGGGCGCCGCTGCCGTGAGTCGCGTACGTAGTCGTCGACGGTCGCCGTGATCGCCTGGGTGAAGCGCAGGACGCCGGGCGAGCGCACCGTGCACGGTGGGGCGCCCTCCTTGGTCGGGGCCAGGCAGAAGTGCAGCGGATCGTCGGTGCGGTGCAGCTGGGCCGTCGTCCCTCCGGTGCAGTACGCGGGGTTGGCGCGCTCGTAGGCGTTGCACGGCAGGTTCTGCACGTACGTGTAGCGGTCACCGGGGCGGCTGACCCGAGCGCCCGCGTCCGCGACCAGGTCACCGGCGGCCCTGGCCTGTGCCCGGTAGATCTCGTTGACGCGACGGACCCGGTCGGGGGCCACGGCGTCGGGGCCCTGGAGCACCCAGACGAGCTTCGGGCGCGGAATGCCCGCGGTACGGGCCGCCTCGGTGATCTGCTCGGTCAGTTCGCGGGCGTCGGCCGTGTACCGGGCGAAGTATGTAGCCGGGTCCGCGTCGTGCACGATGCCCCGCATACAGGGCGTGAAACCCCAGGAGTTGCCCCAGAACTGGAGCACCACGACCTGGGGTCGCTTGGCGCGCACCAGGGCCGCGGCCTTGCGGTCGTCCGGTATGAACAGACTGTCGTAGTCGCCCTCCAGATAGTCGCACAGGGTCGTCCCGGAGTGCGGCGCCTTGAGGAGCTTCGCGCTGCCGGACTCGTCGAGCAGGTCCGCGAGTACGTCCTGGTTCTCCGTGGCGATCGAGTCGCCGAGGTAGAGCGCGCGAGCCGGGGGAGCCGTCGAGGTCGGCTCGCCGGCCGGCTTTCCCGTCGGCTTCCCGGTGGGGGACTCGGCGGGGTCGGGCGCGTTCTCGGGGTCCGAAGAGCCCGCTGGCCGCGCCGACTCCTGGTCACGCGGGTGAACCGGCGCCGCGGCCGCCTTCGTGGACGGTGCGCCCGCCGTCGGCACAGCGGCGGGCGCCGCGGCGTTCGCGTCCGACGAGTCGGACGCGAAGACCAGCCGCGCGCCGAACATCCCCACGGCCGCCAGCGTGAGTGGCGCCAGCACCCAGGCGATCCCCGCCAGCCACTTTCTCCCCATGCCGCTCGCGCCCCTCCCGCGTCAGCGTCCCCTGCGTTCACGAAAGGACCACACTGACGTGCGAAACGTCAGGAGTCCAGTACGGCTGGTGAGGAGTTGGTGAGGCAAGGCACTGAGGCAAGGTACTGAGGCAGGTACTGAGGCAGGCGCTGAGGTGAACGCACGCGCGCGTGAGGGCTCACGCCGCCAGCGCGAGGACGAACGCGGCGCACGCGGCCAGCGCCGCACCGCCGCGTACGTGGTTCCACGCCGTCCACTCGGCGACGAACCGCCGCCAGGGCTCGGCGCTTTCGGGCGCCTGAGGGTCGAGTTCCGCCAGCGCGGTGTTACGAGGGATGTTCGCCGCGATCGTCACGCCCAGGGAGCCGAACACGTACAGCGCGCTGCCGAGCAGCACCTCGACCGCGCCCCGGTCCGGCCACACCACCAAGGTGATCACGGCCACGACGACGCACAGCGCCGCCGTGCCCATCAGCGCGCACAGGAACACCGGGTTGAGGATCACGACGTTGATCTTCTGCATCGCCGCTATCCCCTGCGGGGCGGGCAACGCGCCGAGCGCCCTCATCACGGACGTCGAATAACCGAAGAAGACCCCGGCGATCAGCCCGCTGCCGAGCGCCGCCAGCAGAGTGAGCGCGAAGTACGGTCCGTCGATCATGGCAAGCTCCGTTTTCCGGTCGGGTGCCGACCAGTCAACGCCGCCAGCCGTCCGATGACCATGGTTCCGCCGCGCACGCGCATACGCGCGCGTCTCGCCAGGCATCATGGGGGCCGTGCGACTGGAACCGATCACCTGGGAACGGCTCACCGACGCGCTCGCCGACCGGCTGCTCGGCCTCGGGCCCGACGACACGGGCCCCTGGATCCGGGTGGCCGTCGACGGCGCCCCGGCCGCGGGTACCGGAGCACTCGCCGGGCGGCTGGCCGACGCGCTGCGGATACGCGGGCGGCCCGCGCTCGCGGTCGCCGCTCAGGGATTCCTGCGCCCCGCCTCGCTGCGGTTCGAGTACGGCCACCGGGACCCCGAGACGTACTACGACGGCTGGTTCGACACCGGCGCCCTGTGGCGGGAGGTCTTCGACCCGCTGGAGCCCGGTGGCACGGGCCGGGTGCTCACCGACCTCTGGGACCCGGCGACCGACCGCGCGACCCGGACCCCGTACGCCGAACTGCCGCCGTCCGGCGTGCTGGTGCTGCACGGCCCGCTGCTCCTGGGGCGCTGGTTCCCGTTCGACCTGACGGTGCATCTGCGGCTCACGTCGGGGGCGTTGCGGCGGCGTACCGAGGAGGCCGAGCGCTGGACGCTGCCGGCCTTCGAGCGGTACGAGGACGAGGTCGACCCGGCCGGGACGGCGGACGTGGTCGTGCGCGCCGACGACCCGCGCCACCCCGCGTGGAACGGCGAGTGCGCGGGGCCCGCGGGGCGCGCGGGTGCGCGCTGAGGAGGGTGCGACGAGAATGGGCACGCCGGTCCCAGCGGCGCCGTCCGCGCCGCGCCGGCCGTCCGGCCATCAGGAGGTACTCCATGACCACTGCCGGAGAAATCATGCACCGTGGCGCCCAGTGGATTCCGGCGCACGAGACGCTGGACCGGGCCGCCCAGCTGATGCGCGACCTGAATGTCGGCGCCCTGCCGATCAGCGACGAGAACGAGCGGCTCTGCGGCATCCTCACCGACCGTGACATCGTTGTCGGATGTGTGGCGATGGGGCATGACCCCGCCCACGTCACCTGCGGCGACATGGCCGCGGGCACCCCGCGCTGGATCGACGCCGACGCCGACGTCGGCGAGGTGCTCCAGGAGATGAAGGGTCACCAGATCCGCCGCCTTCCGGTGATCGAGAACAAGCGGCTGGTCGGGATGATCAGCGAGGCCGACCTGGCCCAGCACCTGACCGACGAACAGCTCGCGGGCTGGGTCGAGCGGGTCTACGCGAGGAGCTGACCCGGCCGCGCGAGGAGGAGCTGGCCCGGCCCCGCGCACGGCGCGGCGGCGGGGTGTGTCCGTTGGGCGCGTGTGCCGCGCGCCCAACGGAAGAGACATGACCGCGAGAAGGAATGGCCGCGAGCCGTATCCCGCGCGCTTGATCCCCCTGGGGAACCCGCATCCCTAATCCCAGGGAATAATCCGGGCAACTGGGATGATCGCGGCATGACGCGAATCGACGGGCATCTCCTGGACCCTCGGCAGTCCGAGGCCGGGCAGCGCGGTGACGCGCTCCCGGACCTCTTCGACACGACGACCTTCCGGCATCTCGAACGGCTCGGGGTCGGACCCGGCTGGCGCTGCTGGGAAGTCGGCGCGGGCGGTGTCTCCGTACTCGCCTGGCTGGCCAAGCGGGTGGGCCCGACCGGACGCGTCCTGGCCACCGACGTCGACACCGCGTGGGTCGAGTCGGCCGCACGGCCGCCGGTCGAGGTGCTCAGGCACGACGTGGGCGCCGAGGCGGCGCCGGGCGAGGGCTTCGACCTGGTGCACGCCCGGTTCGTGCTGGCCGACGCCGCTGAGCGGGAGTCCGCCCTGCGGTCGATGGTCAGGGCACTGCGGCCGGGCGGGCGGCTCCTCGTAGAGGAGACCGACGCGACCCTGCAGCCGCTGAACTGCCCCGACGAGTACGGCTCCGCCCAGCGGCTGGCCAACCGGCTGGGCGAGGGCCGCCGCGCGCTGCTCGACGAGGACGGCGCCGACGTGTCGTACGGCCGCAAGCTGCCGCGGCTGCTTCGCGGCGCGGGCCTGACGCGGGTCGAGGCCGACGTGTACTTCCCGCTGGGCGCGGACGCGTGCGCCGCGCTGGAGACCGCCCGGATGAACCGGGTGCGCGGGCGTCTGGTGGCCTCCGGGCTCGCCACGGACGCCGACATCGACCTGCATCTGGAGCATGTGGCCAGCGGTGCGCTGGACCTCTCCCCGGCACCGGTGGTCTCGGCCTGGGGCCGGGGCCCCGAGGCGCGCTCAGACGGTTGACGGTGGCGTGTCGGCGGACGGCGGCGCGTCGGCAGGCGCGGGCATCCTTGGCGGGCGTGCGCCGACGCGGGCGACCGCCTGAGCGCCCGCCCGGCAGCCCTCGGCCGCGGCCGCCGTATCCGTCGTGCCCGCGAGCAGCGCGGCCAGGAAAGCGCCGGTGAAGGCGTCACCCGCGCCCGTGGTGTCCAAGGCACGCGCGGGCCTCGGCGGGATGTGTCGCGGCGCCCCGCCCGCGCGTGCGACCAGGGCGCCCGCCGCGCCCTGCTTGGCCACCACGAGGGGGAACTGCCCGCTCAGCTTGGCGGCGGCCTCCGAGGGATCCGTGAGACCGGTGAGCACGGCCGCCTCGTCGCGGTTGGGAAGCAGCACGTCCGCGCCGGCGGCCACCGCCAGGAACGGCGCCACGCCCAGATCGGCGAGGAACCCCGCCGACGCCGGGTCGACGCTCACCGGCACGCCACGCGCGCGTGCCGTCGAGAGCGCCAGCCGGGCCAGCGACCGGCTCGGCTCGGCGAAGAAGAGGTAGCCCGACAGATGCAGCCGCCCCACACCGTCGAGCAGCGCGGGCGACCAGTCGTCGGGCGACAGCCGCAGCACGGCGCCGCTGTCGGTCAGGAACGTACGCTCCGCGTCGGCGTCCACCAGGCAGATCACGGTGCCGGTCGACGCCTGTGGATCGACGACGAGGCGCGCACGCACCCCCGCGTCGGCCAGCGCCCGCTCGTGCCACGCCGCGGAGTCAGCGCCGACCCGCGCCAGCAGCCGTACCTCGGAGCAGCCCGTGTACGCGGCCCAGCAGGCGGCGTTGGCGCCCGCGCCGCCGGGCAGGGCGCGGATGTCCGCGGCCGTGTCGGTGCCGGGCGCCAGCGGCGTGCGGTGGCGCGCCACCACATCGGTGACCACGTCGCCGACGACCAGCAGCGCGCCGCCCGCCCGCGCGTTCACGCGGCCGACCGTACGGCCGCCGACCACGCTGCCGCGATCCGCGCCGCCAGCCGCACGTTACCGCGCACGGCCGCCAGATTCGCGTGCAGCGCCGCCCCCTCGGTGTGCCGCACCAGATAGTCGAGCAGGAACGGTGTGACGCCCTGCCCCGTGACGCCGCGCTCCGCGCACGCGTGCAGCGCGGCGTCCAGTACGCGCGAGTGGAGCGCGGGATCGAGCTGCTCGGACACGGGGACGGGGTTGGCGACGACGAGCGCGGACGGCGGACCGCCGAGCGCGTCCTGGGCCCGCAGCACCGCCGCGACCTCGGCGGGCGAGCGCAGCGTCCAGTCCACCGGTTGCCCCGAGTCGGCGAGGTAGAAGCCCGGAAACCGGTCCGTGCCGTACCCGGCGACCGCCACGCCCAGCGTCTCCAGACGCTGCAGCGTCGCCGGGACGTCCAGGATCGACTTGACGCCCGCGCACACCACCGCCACTTTGGTACGGGCCAGTAGGCCCAGGTCCGCCGACTCGTCCTGCGTCGTGGTCCACTCCCGGTGCACCCCGCCCAGACCGCCGGTCGCGAACACCCGGATGCCCGCGCGGGCCGCGAGGAACGCCGTGGCCGACACGGTCGTCGCCCCGCTCGCGCCGGTCGCCAGCGCGAGCGCCAGGTCGCGGTGGCCCAGCTTGCGCAGCCCGTCCTCGCCCGCGACCCGCTCCAGCTGCCGCTTGTCGAGCCCGACCCTGGCCTGGCCGTCCAGCACGGCGATCGTCGCCGGTACGGCACCGTGCGCACGGACGAGCTCCGCCAGCTCCAGCGCTGCCTGGAGGTTGCGGGGGCGTGGCAGACCGTGCGCGATGATCGTCGACTCCAGCGCCACGACGGGCCGCCGCCGCTCGACCGCGTCCCGCACCTCATCGGACACCAGCATCATGCGCGCGCCTCCCGTCGTCACCGCACTCGCTCGTCCCTGTCATCCCTGGCGGTCTCGGCCCGTCGCGAAACCCCCCTGGCGGTACGGGGTCACGTGTCACCACCGAGCTGCCGGTCGATTAGGGTGAGCGGCCATGACAACCGATCAAGCTTCGGCCGGGGCTTCCGCCCCCGCCTCCACCACCTCTGCCGCCATGCCCTCCTTCGCGGTGCGCATCCCCGATGTCGCCCTCGAGCCGGAGCCGCTCACGCCGGACCAGATCGTCTCCGGCGAACCGGAGGTCACCGGGAAGGTGCTGTGGGAGTCGGCGGACGGCCGGCAGCTGCGCGGCATCTGGCAGATCACGCCGGGCGTGGTGACCGACACGGAGGCCAACGAGCTGTTCGTCGTCGTGAGCGGGCGCGCCACAGTGGAGGTCGAGGGCGGGGACACGCTCGAACTGGGCCCCGGCGTCGCCGCGGTGCTGCGCGAAGGCGACCGTACGACGTGGACCGTGCACGAGACGCTGCGCAAGGCGTACCACATCAGCCTCTGACGCCCGGACGGGAGTCCCGCTCTCAGAACAGCGGCTGGGGCAGCACTCCCTCCAGTGCGAGCAGCCGCCGCTTCGTCTCCAGACCGCCGCCGAAGCCGCCGAGTCCGCCGTCGCTCTCCACGACCCGGTGGCACGGCACCACGACCGGCAGCGGGTTGGCGCCCATCGCCGCGCCGACCGCCTGTGCCGCGCCCGGCTGGCCCACCCGCGCGGCCAGGTCGCCGTAGCCGACCACCGCGCCGTAGGGCACACCGCTGGCCAGCTCGCGCAGGACCTGGCGGTTGAAGCCGGAGATCAGGGTCCAGTCCAGGTCGAGTGTGAAGTCCCGCAGCTCACCCGCGAAGTACGCCGCGACCTGACGTATGGGCTCCGCCAGCCGGGCGGAGCCGGGCGCCTCGACGGGCTCGCGGCCCAGCGTCGCCGCGAGCCTGCCCAAGGCCGCGTCGCGCACCGGTCCGTCGGCGTGGAAGACGACATGGACCAGGCCGTCGGCGGTCGCGGCCAGCAGCAGCGGACCGATGTCGCTGCCGACGACGGTCCACTGCGCGCCCCGCGCGCCGATGCCTTGCGCGCCGGTGTCCTGCGTGTCGGTGTCCTGCGTGTCGGTGTTCACAGGGACCACCGTACGACCGGGCACTGACATCCCGGAGCGATCGTGGACGGACCGGCCCCGGCCGGGTCATTCGTCCAGGGCCGCCCGCACGACGTCGGGCCTGTTGGTGATGATGCCGTCCACCCCGAAGCCCGCCGCCCGCCGTGCGTCCGCGGCGTCGTCCACGGTCCAGGCGAGTACCTCCAGCGGCTTTCCGCGGGGGCCCCGCAGCGCCTGGACCGCGGCGACGTAGTCGGCGGAGATCGTGGTGTGCCGGGAGTTGATCTGGTCCGCGAACTCCGCGTAGCCGGGCAGTTCGGCCACCGCCGGGGTGCCCAGAAAGCCGGTCTTGACGTCGGGTCGCTGAGCGCGCACTTTCTTCACGCTGTCCGCGCTGAAACTCTGCACGACCAGCCTGCTCCTGACGTGGTGCGGGGCGAGCCAGCCGGTCTCGCGCAGTACGTCGACGACGTCCTTCTCGATACCGGGGTAGAGCCGCGGCCGCTTGATCTCCAGGACGAGTTTCTGGCGGTTGTGGTGGACGCGGTTCACGTACTGCTCAAGCGTCGGCACGCGCGCGCCCGCGAACTTCACGTCGAACCAGCTGCCCGCGTCCAGCCTGGCGATCTCGGCGGAGGTGAAGTCCGCGACCCTCCAGGGAGCGCGGCCGGGGAAGACGTCCTCCACGTTCGTGGTCCGGGCCAGCGTCGCGTCGTGCATCATGACGAGCTCGCCGTCCTTGGTGCGCTGCACATCGGTCTCGGCCCAGCGGAAGCCCATCTCGGCTGCCCTGTCGAGGGATTCGACGGTGTTCTCGGGCGCGTACGCGGACGCCCCGCGGTGCGCCACGATCAGCGGCCTGTCGGTCGCCGCGGTGCCGGCCTGAGCGTGGGAGGCGGGGAAGACGAGCGCGCCGACTCCCAGAAGCGCTGCGGAAGTTGCTGCGGCAGGGCGTACGTACACCTGGACTCCTCGCGTTGTGTGCTCGCGTACTGATGGAGAGTGACAGTCGCGGGCCAACACGACGCGGGAGAAACATGGCCGCAGATTGAACGGGACGCCCCAGCCCGAAGGTCTGGTCCAGGGGCGTAATAGTCTGTGCCGCAAATCGCTCGTACGTTCTCCGGGGAGCTCTCATCCAGGGTGCACGGGACACTCCGGGCACAACAGGCGGAAGGGCTGCCGCGCATGCAGGGTACGGTCGACGGATTCAGCTATGGGCTGGTGACGCCAGTGGTGGCGTACCTCATGGCGTGCCTGGGCGGCGCACTCGGTCTGCGCTGCACCGCCAGGGCGATCATCGTCTCGACCTCCTGGCGGCCCGGATGGCTCGCCCTCGGCTCCGCCGCGATCGGCTCCGGCATCTGGACCATGCACTTCGTGGCCATGATGGGCTTCACGGTCAAGGAGACCCCGATCCACTACGACGTCCCCATCACCTTCGCGAGCCTGGGAGTCGCGATCGTCATGGTCGGGATCGGGATCTTCATCGTCGGCTACCGGGGCGCGACCGTGATGGCGCTGTTCACCGGCGGCACCATCACCGGGCTCGGGGTCGCCTCGATGCACTACCTGGGCATGGCCGCGATGCGCCTGCGCGGCTCGCTCGAGTACGACACGCTCACCGTCGCCGCGTCCGTGGTGATCGCCATGGTGGCCGCCACCGCGGCCCTGTGGGCGACCGTCCAGGTCCGGGGTTTCGTGTGGAGCCTGGGCGCCAGCCTCGTCATGGGGCTCGCGGTGAGCGGCATGCACTACACGGGCATGGCGGCGCTCAGCGTCCACCTGCACGGGACGGGCGGCTTCGAGCCCGGACACTCACCGACCGAGCTGCTCGCGCCCATGATGATCGGCCCGCTCGGTTTCCTGCTCCTGGCCGGAGTGATCGTGATGTTCGACCCGATGATGGTGATGGGCAGGACGGACTGGGAGCACGCCGCCGGGCGCGCCGGACGCGACCAGACGCGCACCCCGCAGCGGGTGCCCGGATGGCGTCAGGACTGGTGACCCGCCCCTCGGACCGCCCCGCGAGCCTGCCGCGCGGGGCGACCGGGACACCGGTTGTCAGTGGGGAGTCGTACGGTGGGTTCCATGCGGCCCGTATCCCAGATCGAACGCACCGTGGCGCCTTTCGAGGTCGTCAGCCCGTACCAGCCGAGCGGCGACCAGCCAGCGGCCATCGCCGAGCTGGAGCGGCGCATCCGCGCGGGTGAGAAGGACGTCGTCCTGCTCGGCGCGACCGGCACCGGAAAGTCCGCCACCACCGCGTGGATGATCGAGAAGCTGCAGCGCCCCACCCTCGTGATGGCGCCCAACAAGACCCTCGCGGCCCAGCTGGCCAACGAGTTCCGCGAACTCCTGCCGAACAACGCCGTCGAGTACTTCGTCTCGTACTACGACTACTACCAGCCCGAGGCGTACGTCCCGCAGTCGGACACGTACATCGAGAAGGACTCCTCGATCAACGAGGAGGTGGAGCGGCTGCGCCACTCCGCGACGAACTCCCTGCTGACCCGCCGCGACGTCGTCGTGGTCGCCTCGGTCTCCTGCATCTACGGCCTGGGCACCCCGCAGGAGTACGTGGACCGCATGGTGCGGCTCAAGGTCGGCGACGAGATCGACCGCGACCAGCTGCTGCGCCGCTTCGTCGACATCCAGTACACGCGCAACGACCTGGCCTTCACCCGCGGCACCTTCCGGGTGCGCGGCGACACCATCGAGATCTTCCCGGTGTACGAGGAGCTCGCGGTCCGCATCGAGATGTTCGGCGACGAGATCGAGGCGCTGTCCACGCTGCACCCGCTCACCGGCGAGGTCATCAGCGACGACCAGCATCTGTACGTCTTCCCGGCCTCGCACTATGTGGCCGGTCCCGAGCGCCTGGAGAAGGCCGCGACCGGCATCGAGCAGGAGCTCGAACAGCGCCTCGCCGAACTGGAGAAACAGGGCAAGACGCTGGAGGCCCAGCGGCTGCGCATGCGCACCACATACGACCTCGAGATGCTCCGCCAGATCGGCTCCTGCTCCGGTGTCGAGAACTACTCGATGCACTTCGACGGCCGCGAGCCGGGATCCCCGCCGCACACCCTCCTGGACTACTTCCCCGAGGACTTCCTGCTCGTCCTCGACGAGTCCCATGTCACCGTGCCGCAGATCGGCGCCATGTACGAGGGCGACGCCTCCCGTAAGCGGACGCTGGTCGACCACGGCTTCCGGCTGCCGTCCGCACTCGACAACCGCCCGCTGAAGTGGGAGGAGTTCCAGGAGCGGATCGGGCAGACGGTCTATCTGTCGGCCACCCCCGGCGCGTACGAACTCTCCCGCGGCGACGGCCAGGTCGAGCAGATCATCCGGCCCACGGGCCTGGTCGACCCCGAGGTCGTCGTCAAGCCCACCGACGGCCAGATCGACGACCTGGTGCACGAGATCCGCAAGCGCACCGAGAAGGACGAGCGGGTGCTGGTCACCACGCTCACCAAGAAGATGGCCGAAGACCTCACCGACTACTTCCTGGAGCTGGGCATCCAGGTCCGGTACCTGCACAGCGACGTCGACACCCTGCGCCGGGTCGAGCTGCTGCGGGAGCTGCGCGCCGGTGAGTTCGACGTCCTGGTCGGCATCAACCTCCTGCGCGAGGGCCTCGACCTGCCCGAGGTGTCGCTGGTCGCCATCCTCGACGCCGACAAGGAGGGCTTCCTGCGCTCCGGCACGTCACTGATCCAGACCATCGGCCGCGCGGCGCGCAACGTCTCGGGCCAGGTCCATATGTACGCGGACAAGATCACCCCGGCGATGGAGAAGGCCATCGACGAGACCAACCGGCGCCGGGTGAAGCAGGTCGCGTACAACAAGGAGCAGGGCATCGACCCGCAGCCACTCCGGAAGAAGATCAACGACATCGTCGCGACCATCGCACGCGAGGACGTCGACACCGAGGAGCTGCTGGGCAGCGGCTACCGCAAGAGCAAGGACGGCAAGGGCGCCAAGGCCCCGGTACCCGCGCTCGGCGCGGCACAGGGCAAGTCCGCCAAGTCCGCCAAGGGCGGGGCCGCGAAGGAGACCCCCACCGACCGCCCGGCGGCGGAGCTCGCGGGGCAGATCGAGGAGCTGACCGAACGGATGCGGGCCGCCGCGGCCGATCTGCAGTTCGAGATCGCCGCCCGACTGCGGGACGAGGTATCGGAGATGAAGAAGGAGTTGCGGCAGATGAAGGAGGCCGGACTGGCCTGACCGCGCCCGCTCGCTGTGTTGCAAGAACGACACAAAATCGCGGGCTGGGGTACGGCACGGTCCGTGGCACTGCGTAGGGTGACGGGAACCGTACACAAAGACGGTTGTTGGGGATTGTTCGAGAGGGGACAGCGCGTGACGGTCAACATGACCAAGGGTCAGGCCATCAGCCTGGAGAAGAACGACGGGGCCACGCTGACCGCGGTGCGCATGGGCCTCGGCTGGCAGGCGGCTCCGCGGCGTGGCCTGTTCGGCAAGCGGACCCGCGAGATCGACCTTGACGCCTCGGCCGTGCTCTTCGCCGACAAGCAGCCGGTGGACGTGGTGTTCTTCCGCCACCTCGTCAGCGACGACGGCTCGGTCCGGCACACCGGCGACAACCTGGTCGGCGGCGCGGGCCAGGGCGGCGACGACGAGTAGATCCTCGTCGACCTGCAGCGGGTACCGGTCCACATCGACCAGATCGTCTTCACGGTGAACTCCTTCACCGGCCAGACGTTCGAGGAGGTGCAGAACGCCTTCTGCCGCCTCGTCGACGAGACCAACGGCCAGGAGATGGCCCGGTACACGCTGGACGGCGGCGGCCAGTACACCGCGCAGATCATGGCCAAGGTGCACCGCTCCGGCGGGGCGTGGAAGATGACCGCCCTCGGCACTCCAGCCAACGGCCGGACCTTCCAGGACCTGATGCCGACCATCCTGCCGCACCTCTGACTGGGCGGCGCCGCCCAGCGGCGGCCCGCTGGTACGCAGCTCCCGGAAGCAGTGCGACCGGGAGCTGCGCCGCACCACGGCGCCCTCAGACACGGCGTCGCAGTAGCACCGGGGAAGACACCACGAGGGGGAGAAGGCGATGACGGCCGAGCTGGCGAGGGGGCAGAACCACGCCCTGCCGCAGACCCGTCTGGAGATCCGCGTGTCGGCGGGCCGACCGGTTGTCGCGGGCGCCACGCTCAGCGACGAGCAGGGCCGGGTGCGGGGCGCCGAGTGGGTCGCCCATCCCGGCTCGCCCCAGCTCCCCGGACTCGAGGTCTCCCAGCAGGCGGCGGCCGACCACCGGCTCGCCGTCGATCTGGAGGCGCTGCCGACCGCGGTGGACCGCGTCAACGTGCTGCTCGCGTTGCCCGTCGGCGTCGGCGGACCGGACCGCTTCGGAGCGATGGCCGCGCCCTTCGTCGCCGTCACCGGCCTGGACGGCGCCGAAGTCGCCAGCTACACCCTCACCGACCTGGACACCGAGTCCGCCGTCGTCGCCCTTGAGCTGTACCGCCGGCAGGGCGCCTGGAAGGTGCGCGCCGTCGGCCAGGGGTATGCGGGCGGGCTGCCCGACATGCTCAGCGACCAAGGGCTGCCGGGGGCACGCGAGATCGCCGCACACATCCTGGACGCCGTGGCCCGCGGGATGGCCCGCTCAGTTTCGACGCCGCCGCGCACGGCGGACGGCGACCGGGCCCGGCGTACCGCCCCGGCCACCGGGCCGCAGCCGCCCTCCGGCGGCGCGGCGGCACCCCGCCCCACGCCGCCCGAGCCGTCCGCACCCGGCGGCCAGGGCCTCGCCGGACAGGGCGGGGAACCACAGCCGGGCCGCCCCTCACCCGCGGGCCAGCCACAGCCCGGCCAGCCGCAGCATCCCGCCGCGCCCCCGTCCGGCGGCCCCATCGACTACACCCACCCGAAGCGGCGGTCCGCCGCGCCCCCGGAGCCCCCGCCCGCCGCGGCTCCTCAGCCCCCACCCACCGCGCCCCCGTCCCAGCCCCACCAGCCGGTGGCCGGCGACGCTACCGGCTGGGACATGGAGGAGCGGCTCTACAACCAGGTCTGGGGCATGTTTGAAGACCTGGCCCGCAGCGTCGCGGCCTACCGCAGCGCCGTCGACTTCGCCGACTCCCGCCTGGACCGGGAGGTCGACCAGGCACTCGCCGACCCGCGCAGCCGGATCGGCGGTACGGGCGACACCGCCCGCGAGACGGCGCGGGCCAAGCACACCCAACTCCTCGACCAGGCCAGGCAGGTCCTCGACCGCGACCTGGCGCAGCTCAAGGCCGAGGCCGATGTCATCGAGCCAGCCCTGCCCCCGGCCTACGCCGCCTGGGACAACCCGGCCTGGCACGCCTACCGCGTCCCGTTCGAGGTCCCGATGGCCCTGCGGCTCGGCGACCTCCGGCTGCCCGAGAGCCCCGAGCTGCGGATTCCGCTGCTCGTCCGGCTACCGCTTGAGCGCGGTCTGTGGATCGACAGCGGCCGCTCCCAGTCGGCCGACTCGTTCGCCGACTCCGGCGAGCTGCGCCGACTCGCGATGGACGCCGCAGTGGCGCACGCCGCGCGGCTGATCGCGGCGTACCCGGTCGGCGGGTTCACCGTGCACGTGGTCGATCCGGCCGGCTCCGCCGCCTCCTCGCTCGCCCCGCTGGTGGACGCGGGCGTGCTGGCCGGGCCGCCGGCCGCCGGTGCGGCCGGGGTGATGGAGGTGCTGGCACGGCTCACCCAGCGCGTCGACTTGGTGCAGATGGCGATCCGCGGAGGAGCGGCGGACTCGCTGCCGCCCGGCCTGGACACCGCGGAGCAACTGCTGATCGTCAACGACTTCCCGCACGGCTTCGACGACCGCGCCGTGACCCAGCTGCGCTATCTGGCCGACGAGGGCCCGGCCGTCGGCGTCCACCTGATGATGGTCGCGGACCGCGAGGACGCCGCACAGTTCGGCCCGGTGCTCGATCCGCTGTGGCGCTCGCTGCTGCGGCTCACGCCGGTCCCTGACGAGCATCTGGCCGACCCCTGGGTCGGGCATGCCTGGACCTATGAGCCCGCGCTCGTGCCGCCCGGCAGCGGCGTCCTGCGGCAGGTACTCGGGCAGGTGATGGCCGCGCGCCGCGCGTGGCTCCGCTGACCAGCTCTTTTGGTGAGGGCTTTACCTTTCTTTGGGTTTTCGCGTACTCTTTTCCGTGCGGAGGGGAGTACTCCCTGCTGCGACGTTCCCGTCAGTACGAACCCGTGGGGTTCCGGGGCGTCGGCCCGGTGACACGGGTGGAAGAGACCTCCGGCAGCGACGCCGCTGACTGATGTGCCGTTACGTACTGCCGGAGGCGCAGTGAATGTTTCCCTGACCCTGTGGGTCCTGACGATCGTGGGCCTGATGGCCCTCATCGCCGTCGATTTCTTCATCGGCCGCAAGCCGCACGAGGTGTCACTCAAGGAAGCCGGAATCTGGACCGTCGTCTGGATCGTCCTGGCGGCCCTGTTCGGGCTCGGCCTGTTCCTCTTCGGGGGCGGCGAGCCCGCCGGAGAGTTCTTCGCCGGGTTCATCACCGAGAAGTCGCTGAGCGTCGACAACCTCTTCGTCTTCGTACTGATCATGGCGAAGTTCTCGGTTCCGGCCCAGTACCAGCAGCGGGTCCTGCTGGTCGGAGTCCTGATAGCCCTGGTGCTCCGCGCGATCTTCATCGCCGCCGGAGCGGCGATCATCGCCAACTTCTCGTGGGTGTTCTACCTCTTCGGCGCCTTCCTGATCTGGACCGCCTGGAAGCTCATCCAGGAGGCCAGGGCCGAGGAGAACGACGAGGAGTACGAGGAGAACCGCCTGCTCAAGGCGGCGGAGCAGCGCTTCGGCGTGGCCGACCGCTACCACGGCACCAAGCTGTGGATCGAGCAGAACGGCCGCCGCGTGATGACCCCGATGCTGGTCGTCATGCTGGCGATCGGCACCACCGACGTACTCTTCGCTCTCGACTCCATCCCCGCGATCTTCGGCCTCACCCAGGACCCGTACATCGTCTTCACCGCCAACGCCTTCGCCCTGATGGGCCTGCGGCAGCTGTACTTCCTCATCGGCGGCCTGCTCAAGAAGCTGGTCCACCTGAGTTACGGCCTGTCGGTGATCCTCGGCTTCATCGGCGTCAAGCTGGTGCTGCACGCCCTGCACGAGTCCGGGGTGCATGTCCCGGTGATCTCGATCCCGGTCTCGCTGGGCGTCATCTGCGCGGTGCTGATCGTCACGACGGTCACCAGCCTGCTGGCCGCCAGGAAGCAGGCGGATTCCGACCGAGGGCCCGTCAATACCGCACGGTGATCCGCCGCGCGGGCCCGTCCACCCGCACCGTGCCGCCGTACGGGATCACCAGCTGCGGGTCGGTGTGCCCGAAGTCGACGTCGAAGACGGCCAAGGTCTCTGGGGCGTATGCCGCCAGAGCGCGCTGTACGGCCTCGCGCTGTACGCGCGCGTACGCGGCCTTGGCCGCCGCGTCCTGGGGCCTGTCGAACGACCAGGCCTTGGCGCGGCCCATCAGCAGGGCGGGGAAGCGCCGCAGCAGGCCGCGCTCGCCCATGTTCCGCAGGATCCTGAAGACCTCGTCACCCGTGGGCAGTTCCTCCGACGTCTCCAGAAGCAGCACGCAACCGTCGTACGCGTCGAGGTCGCGCTGGATCTCCCGGTCCGCCATCAGCATCCAGGACAGAATCTCCAGATTGCCGCCCCAGGAGCGGCCCTCCACCACGCGTTCGGGCCCGTGCCAGATCCAGCCGCCGCCCGGCTCGGTCAGCGGAGCGCTCTCGAACGTGGCCGGGTCCGCCCAGTCACGGTCGACGTCACGGAAGCGTTCCGCGGCCCGCAGCTCGTACTCCCCAGAGGTGAACAGCGCGGCCCGCAGCGACTCCTCGGTCAGCGGGTCCATCGCGCCGGGCCTGCCCAGCTCGCACATCACGCTGCCGCCGTGGAAGCCGACGACACCGGTGTTCCAGAGATAGGCCAGCAGGTTGACGTTGTCGCTGTAGCCGAAGAACGGCTTCGGATGGGCCCGGATCAGCTCCCGGTCGAGCAGCTGCAGAACGGTGATCTGGTCGTCGCCGCCGATGCTCGCGATCACCGCCGTGATCTCCGGGTCGGCGAACGCCGCGTGGATGTCGTCGGCCCGCTGCCGCGGGGTCGACCCCATCTTCCGGGTCGCCGGGTACTCGACCGGCTCCAGCCCGAAGACCTCGCGGAGCCGGGTGAGCCCGAGCTCGTACGGCAGTGGGAAGAGACCGGGGAGCCCGCTGGACGGGGAGACGACGGCGATCCGGTCGCCGGGAGACGGCTTGGGCGGGTACACGGGAGTCGGCATGCCCGCAGCCTAGGACGAGGAACCCGCCCGCCGCCTGGGGTTTTCCCCGCCCGCCCACGAGGCCGCCCCGGCCGTCACCGCCGATTGTCAGTGGCGGGTGCCACGCTTGCCGTATGAACTTCCTCGGAGGGTCACCCGACAGGTCAGGCGGGCCGGACAGATCACCAGCCGCGCTCGCGCCACTCCGCCAGATGCGGACGCTCGGCGCCGAGCGTGGTGTCGTTGCCGTGGCCCGGATAGACCCAGGTCTCGTCGGGCAGCGCCGCGAAGATCTTCGCCTCGACGTCGTCGACGAGGCGCGCGAACGCCTTCGGGTCGCCCCACGTGTTGCCCACGCCGCCCGGAAAGAGGCAGTCGCCCGTGAAGACATGCGGATGGCCGTGCGGGTCGTCGAAGACCAGGGCGATGGAGCCTGGCGTGTGCCCCACCAGGTGACGGGCGGTCAGCTCGACCCGGCCCACCCGTACGGTGTCGCCGTCCTCGACGAGGACGTCGGTCGGCACCGGAATGCCGTCGGCGTCGTGCCGCCCCGCGTAGGTGCGCGCCCCGGTCGCGTCCACGACCTCGCGCAGCGCCCCCCAGTGGTCGCCGTGCCGGTGCGTGGTGACCACACCGGCGATGCCGCTCTCGCCGATCAGGCTCAGCAGGGTGTGCGGCTCGGCGGCCGCGTCGATCAGCAGCTGCTCGCCGGTGGCCCGGCAGCGCAGCAGATAGGCGTTGTTGTCCATGGCGCCGACCGCGACCTTGGAGATCATCAGGTCGGCCAGCTCGTGGACATCCGCAGGGCCGCCGACCTTCACCGCTCCGCTGTACGTCATGGAAGTCACCCTACAGAGCGGGGAGCACCGGCAGCAGTGTGCCGTCGCACTCGAGTCCCGCGCCCTGGCGTCGGCCCGCGAGCCAGCCGAGCAGGTCGGGTGCGGAACCGATGACGGACACGGGGTCGGCGTCGAGCGTGCCGGTGCGCCACTGCCTGCCGTCGGTCGCGGTGACCAGGATGAGCGGCAGCGCCGCGTTGCCCGCGAAGCGGTCCGCGAGGAAGTCGATCTCACGGCCGGTGAACTCATCAGAGAGGTCCTCCAGCTCGTACCCGATGCCGAGGTCGACATGGTGCAGCTCGACCTCGACCAGACGGCGGAAGGGGATGCGCGACGCCGAGTCGGCGACCCCGTTGCGCAGTTCGACGGTGCGCGACCAGTCGGCGTCCGCGTCGGTCGCCGACTGGAAGCGGGCGGCGCTGTCGCGTACGTCCGCCAGCTGCGCGGCGAGCGGCCGGGGGGCGTCCCGCGCGATGTCCGCGTCGCGGGCCTCGGCGCTGACGTACATGGGGCGTCCGGCGAAGACGTTGACGAGCGCGTCGGCGTTTCGTGCCAGATGGGCCAGGACGTGGCCGCGGGTCCAGCCGGGCAGCCGGGACGGGGCGGCGATGGCCGCGTCGTCGAGCTTGGCCGCCGCGGTGAGCAGCCGGTCGGTCGCTTCGCGTACAAGAACCAGGTCACGCACATGATCACTCATGGCATCGACGATAGCTCCGCCACCCGATCGGGTGAAGGTGGCGGGCCAGCTCCGTAAATCGAATGTGCGTGCTATACGCTCGGGGGAGGCATCATTTGTCGTTACCAGTCCATCGATGTGGTGGCCCTCTTAACCTGGGGAACGGGGCCCCGCCCCCGCTTCTCTCAAGAAAGGTGCGGACCGGCGTGGCCGACCGTCTCATCGTCCGTGGTGCACGCGAGCACAACCTGCGCAATGTCTCGCTGGATCTCCCGCGCGACTCGCTCATCGTCTTCACCGGCCTGTCCGGCTCCGGCAAGTCCTCGCTCGCGTTCGACACGATCTTCGCCGAGGGCCAGCGGCGGTACGTGGAGTCGCTCTCCTCGTACGCCCGGCAGTTCCTCGGCCAGATGGACAAGCCCGATGTGGACTTCATCGAGGGCCTGTCCCCAGCGGTCTCCATCGACCAGAAGTCGACCTCGCGCAACCCGCGCTCGACGGTCGGCACGATCACCGAGGTCTACGACTATCTGCGGCTGCTCTTCGCCCGCATCGGCAAGCCGCATTGCCCCGAGTGCCGTCGCCCGATCTCCCGTCAGTCGCCGCAGGCCATCGTGGACAAGGTCCTCGCGCTCCCGGACGGCAGCCGTTTCCAGGTGCTCTCGCCGCTGGTCCGCGAGCGCAAGGGCGAGTTCGTCGACCTCTTCAACGACCTGCAGACCAAGGGGTACAGCCGCGCTCGGGTCGACGGCCGGACCGTCCAGCTCGCCGAGCCGCCCACGCTGAAGAAGCAGGAGAAGCACACCATCGAGGTGGTCGTCGACCGCCTCACCGTCAAGGACAGCGCCAAGCGCCGCCTCACCGACTCCGTCGAGACCGCGCTCGGGCTCTCCGGCGGCATGGTGGTGCTCGACTTCGTCGACCTCGCGGAGGACGACCCCGAGCGGGAGCGGATGTTCTCCGAGCACCTCTACTGCCCGTACGACGACCTGTCCTTCGAGGAGCTCGAGCCCCGGTCCTTCTCCTTCAACTCCCCGTTCGGCGCCTGCCCCGACTGCACCGGCATCGGGACCCGGATGGAGGTCGACCCCGAGCTGATCGTCCCGGACGAGGACAAGTCACTCGAAGGGGGCGCGATCCACCCCTGGTCGCACGGCCACACCAAGGAGTACTTCGGCCGTCTCACCTCAGCCCTGGCCGACGCGCTCAGCTTCAGCACCGACACCCCCTTCGCCGCGCTCCCGCAGCGCGCCAGGAAGGCCCTGCTGTACGGCCACAAGACCCAGATCGAGGTCCGGTACCGCAACAGGTACGGCCGCGAGCGGGTGTACACGACGCCCTTCGAGGGCGCCGTGCCGTTCGTCAAGCGCCGCCACTCGGAGGCCGAGAGCGACGCCAGCAGGGAGCGCTTCGAGGGCTATATGCGCGAGGTGCCCTGCCCCACCTGCCAGGGCACCCGGCTCAAGCCGATCGTCCTCGCGGTCACCGTCATGGAGAAGTCCATCGCCGAGGTCTCCGCGATGTCCATCGCCGACTGCGCGGACTTCCTGGGCGAGCTGAAGCTCAACGCCCGTGACAAGAAGATCGCCGAACGGGTTCTGAAGGAGGTCAACGAACGCCTGCGCTTCCTGGTCGACGTCGGCCTGGACTATCTGTCGCTGAACCGCGCCGCGGGCACCCTCTCCGGCGGCGAGGCCCAGCGCATCCGGCTGGCCACCCAGATCGGCTCCGGCCTGGTCGGCGTGCTCTACGTCCTGGACGAGCCCTCCATCGGCCTGCACCAGCGCGACAACCACCGGCTGATCGAGACCCTGGTCCGGCTGCGCGACATGGGCAACACCCTGATCGTCGTCGAGCATGACGAGGACACCATCAAGGTCGCCGACTGGGTCGTCGACATCGGCCCCGGCGCGGGCGAGCACGGCGGCAAGGTCGTGCACAGCGGGCCGCTCAAGGAACTGCTGGCCAACCCGGAGTCGATGACCGGCAAGTACCTGTCCGGCAAGAAGGCCATTCCGGTGCCGGACCTCCGCAGGCCCGTCGCCCCGGAGCGCCGACTGACGGTGCACGGCGCGCGGGAGAACAACCTTCAGGACATCGACGTGGACTTTCCGCTCGGTGTGCTCACGGCCGTCACCGGCGTCTCGGGGTCCGGCAAGTCGACGCTGGTCAACGACATCCTCTACACCCACCTGGCCCGCGAGCTGAACGGCGCCCGCAACGTTCCGGGCCGCCACACGCGCGTGGACGGCGACGACCTCGTGGACAAGGTGGTGCACGTCGACCAGTCGCCGATCGGCCGTACGCCCCGGTCCAACCCGGCGACCTACACCGGCGTCTTCGACCACGTCCGCAAGCTGTTCGCGGAGACCACGGAGGCCAAGGTCCGCGGCTACCTGCCCGGCCGGTTCTCCTTCAACGTCAAGGGCGGCCGCTGCGAGAACTGCTCCGGCGACGGCACCATCAAGATCGAGATGAACTTCCTGCCGGACGTGTACGTCCCGTGTGAGGTCTGCCACGGCGCGCGCTACAACCGGGAGACCCTGGAGGTCCACTACAAGGGCAAGTCCATCGCCGAGGTCCTGGACATGCCGATCGAGGAGGCGCTGAGCTTCTTCGAGGCGGTGCCGACCATCTCGCGCCACCTCAAGACCCTGCACGAGGTCGGCCTCGGCTATGTACGCCTCGGCCAGTCCGCGCCGACGCTCTCCGGCGGTGAGGCGCAGCGTGTGAAGCTCGCCAGCGAACTGCAGAAGCGCTCCACGGGACGCACGGTCTACGTCCTGGACGAGCCGACCACCGGTCTGCACTTCGAGGACATCAGCAAGCTGATCAACGTGCTGTCCGGCCTGGTCGACAAGGGCAACACCGTCATCGTCATCGAGCACAACCTCGACGTCATCAAGACCGCGGACTGGGTCGTCGACATGGGCCCCGAGGGCGGCAGCGGCGGCGGTCTCGTCATCGCCGAGGGCACCCCTGAGCAGGTGGCCGGGGTCCTGGCCAGCCACACCGGCAAATTCCTGCGGGGCATCATCCCGGCCGACCGGATCAGCGACGCGGGCCTGCCCCAGCCGGACCGGACCCCGCGGAAGGCCGTGACGAAGACGGCGAAGACCACGGCGAAGAAGACCGCCGCGAAGAAGACCACCGCGAAGAAGACCACGCGGTCCCGGAAAGCCTGATCCGGCCCGCCGCCCGGACCGGCGACCCCGCCAAGCGCGACGGGGCCCTGTCCGGGCGGCGGCCAGGCCGCCGATCCGTCCGGCAGACCCAGGGTGACCTGCCCGTTTGCGTGACGGAACGCCCGGCGCGAGCCCTCGTGATCTGTGCCGGTATCGTCGGGTGCGTCACCGACCCCCCTGCCTTGTGGAGCCTCCATGTCCGGCCAGCCCGCCGCCCGTCGCACCGTGCTGAAAGGCGCCGCCCTCGCGGGAACGGCGGGCATCGGCGCGGCGGCCTGCTCGACCGAGTCAAAGCTCGGGCACGCGAAGAACCCCGTCCCCACCGCCCCGGTGCACCTGGGCGAGGCCGACGTGGTCCCGGCGGGCGGCGCGCGGCTCTACCGCGAACAGCGCCTGGTCGTCTGCCGCTCCGACGACGGGCAGGAGTACAAGGCGTTCAGCGCCCAGTGCACCCACGCGGGCTGCGCCCTGGACAAGGTCGAGGACAACGAGGCCAACTGCCCCTGCCACGGCAGCCGCTTCGACGTACGGACCGGCAAGGCGCTCAAGGGCCCGGCGACCGTGCCGCTGCCGGAGGTCCCGCTCACGACGGAGAACGGCAAACTGATCGCGGGCCCCTCCGTCTAGCCGCGGGCCCGTCCGCCTAACCGCAGGCCTGTCCGCCTACCGCGCGCCCGTCCGCCTGGCCACGGGCGCGTCCGCACCCCGAGGGCTTCCTCGCCTGTCAGTGGCCGCAAGTAGGCTGTCCGACATGGCCGACCCCTCCAGCTACCGCCCCAAGCCGGGACAGATCCCCGACTCGCCGGGGGTCTACAAATTCCGCGACGAGCACCGCCGGGTGATCTACGTCGGGAAGGCGAAAAGCCTGCGCCAGCGGCTCGCCAGCTACTTCCAGGACCTGGCCAACCTGCACCAGCGCACCCGCACGATGGTCACCACGGCCGCGTCCGTCGAGTGGACGGTGGTGACCACCGAGGTCGAGGCGCTCCAGCTGGAGTACACCTGGATCAAGGAGTACGACCCCCGGTTCAACGTCAAGTACCGCGACGACAAGAGCTATCCCTACCTCGCGGTGACGATGAACGAGGAGTTCCCACGGGTCCAGGTGATGCGCGGCGCCAAGAAGAAGGGCGTGCGCTACTTCGGCCCGTACGGCCACGCCTGGGCCATCCGCGACACCGTCGACCTGCTGCTGCGCGTCTTCCCGGTCCGCACCTGCTCGGCCGGGGTGTTCAAGAACGCCGCCCGCACCGGCCGCCCCTGCCTGCTGGGCTACATCGGCAAGTGCTCGGCCCCCTGCGTCGGCCGGATCGAACCCGCCGACCACCGTGAACTGGCCGAGGAGTTCTGCGACTTCATGGCCGGGCGCACCGGCACGTACCTCCGCCGCCTGGAGAAGGAGATGGCCGCGGCCGCCGAGGAGCTGGAGTACGAGCGGGCGGCCCGGCTGCGCGACGACATCGAGGCGCTCAAGCGCGCCATGGAGAAAAGCGCCGTCGTCCTCGCCGACGCCACCGACGCCGACCTGATCGCCTTGGCCGAGGACGAACTCGAGGCCGCCGTGCAGATCTTCCACGTACGCGGCGGGCGGGTGCGCGGCCAGCGCGGCTGGGTCACCGACCGGGTGGAGGCCCTCACATCGGCCGACCTGGTCGAGCACGCGCTCCAGCAGCTGTACGGCGACGAGGCGGGGGACGCGGTGCCCAAGGAGGTCCTCGTCCCCGCGCTGCCCGACCCGGTGGCCCCCGTCCAGGAGTGGCTCACCCAGCACCGGGGCGCGAACGTCAGCCTGCGCGTCCCGCGGCGCGGCGACAAGCGCGCCCTGATGGAGACCGTGCAGCGCAACGCGCAGCAGGCGCTCGCGCTGCACAAGACCAAGCGCGCGGCCGACCTGACCACCCGTTCCCGCGCTCTGGAGGAGATCGCCGCGGCGCTCGACCTGGACAGCGCGCCCCTGCGAATCGAGTGCTTCGACATCTCCCACCTCCAGGGCGACGACGTCGTGGCGTCGATGGTCGTCTTCGAGGACGGCCTCGCGCGCAAGAGCGAGTACCGCCGCTTCCAGATCAAGAGCTTCGCCGGTCAGGACGACGTCCGCGCCATGCACGAGGTGATCACCCGCCGCTTCCGGCGCTACCTCGCCGAGAAGGAGAAGACGGGGGAGTGGGGGGAGGAGGGCACCACGGCCGCCCTCACCGAGGAGGACGGCCGACCGAAGAAGTTCGCCTACCCGCCCCAGCTGATCGTCGTGGACGGCGGACAGCCGCAGGTCGCCGCCGCCCAGCAGGCCCTGGACGAGCTGGGCATCGACGATGTCGCCGTGTGCGGCCTGGCCAAGCGCCTCGAAGAGGTGTGGCTGCCCGGTGAGAGCGACCCGGTGGTCCTGCCGCGCAGCGGTGAGGGCCTCTATCTGCTGATGCGGGTACGTGACGAAGCCCACCGGTTCGCCATCCGCTACCAGCGCACCAAGCGGGCCAAGCGCTTCAAGGCGGGCCCCCTGGACGAGGTGCCCGGCCTCGGCGACACCCGCAAACAGGCCTTGCTCAAGCACTTCGGCTCGC
Source organism: Streptomyces sp. O3 (assembly GCF_054788135.1). Classification (NCBI taxonomy): domain Bacteria; kingdom Bacillati; phylum Actinomycetota; class Actinomycetes; order Kitasatosporales; family Streptomycetaceae; genus Streptomyces; species Streptomyces sp. O3. The sequence continues at coordinate 10,549 of NZ_JBTVYK010000041.1, read as the reverse complement.
TGAAGAAGCTGCGGTCCGCCACCGTCGACCAGATGTGCGAGGTGCCCGGTATAGGCCGCAAGACGGCTGAGACCATTGCCGTGGCCCTGGCGCAGGCGGCGCCCGCCGCTCCCGCGGTGAACACCGCGACCGGAGAGATCATTGAAGAGTACGAGGACGAGGCGACCGCGGCCGACGGGGCCGGGGCGCACTCGGACGGACGGGGGCAGCAGCCATGACCAAGCACGACGAAGGCGGAACACAGGTGAGTACGGGCATGACCAGCGAGCCAGCGGACACGGCCATCCCCGAGCTGGTGATCATCTCCGGGATGTCCGGGGCCGGGCGGTCCACCGCCGCCAAGTGCCTGGAGGACCTCGGCTGGTTCGTCGTCGACAACCTGCCGCCCGCGCTGATCCCCACCATGGTGGAGCTCGGCGCCCGCTCGCAGGGCAATGTGGCGCGGATCGCCGTCGTCGTCGACGTACGCGGCCGCCGCTTCTTCGACAACCTGCGTGAGTCGCTGGCCGACCTGCAGTCCAAGGACGTCACCCGGCGGATCGTGTTCCTGGAGTCGTCCGACAACGCCCTGGTGCAGCGCTTCGAGTCGGTGCGCCGCCCGCACCCCCTCCAGGGCGACGGCCGGATCACCGACGGCATCGCCGCCGAGCGTGAGCTGCTGCGCGAGCTGCGCGGCGACGCCGACCTGGTGATCGACACCTCCGGCCTCAACGTCCACGAGCTGCGCGCCAAGCTCGACGCCCAGTTCGCGGGCGAGGAGGAGCCCGAGCTGCGGGCCACGGTGATGTCCTTCGGTTACAAGTACGGCCTGCCGGTCGACGCCGACCTGGTCGTCGACTGCCGCTTCCTGCCCAACCCGCACTGGGTCCCCGAGCTGCGCCCCTTCACCGGCCTGAACGAAGAGGTCTCCGGCTATGTCTTCGACCAGCCGGGCGCCAAGGAGTTCCTCAACCAGTACTCCGAACTGCTCCAGCTCGTCGCCACCGGCTACCGCCGCGAGGGCAAGCGCTATGTGACCATCGCCGTCGGCTGCACCGGCGGCAAGCACCGCTCGGTCGCCATGTCGGAGAAGCTCGCCGCCCGCCTCGCCAGCGAGGGCGTGGAGACCGTCGTCGTCCACCGGGACCTGGGGCGCGAGTGAAACCCTCCTCGCGGCTGAACCGTCTGCGCCGCAAGAGGAGCGCGCAGCCCAAGGTGGTGGCACTCGGCGGCGGCATGGGCCTGTCCGCCTCGCTGGCCGCGCTGCGCCGTATCACCGGCGACCTCACGGCCGTGGTCACCGTCGCCGACGACGGCGGCTCCAGCGGCCGGCTCCGCGACGAGCTCGGCGTGCTCCCGCCCGGTGACCTGCGCAAGGCGCTGGCCGCGCTGTGCGGCGACGACGACTGGGGTCAGACCTGGGCTCGGGTGATCCAGCACCGCTTCCAGTCCCAGGGCGAACTGCACGAGCACGCGGTCGGCAATCTGCTGATCGTCGCCCTGTGGGAACAGCTGGGCGACCACGTCCAGGCGCTCGACCTGGTCGGCAAGCTGCTCGGCGCACAGGGCCGGGTGCTGCCCATGTCGGCCGTGCCGCTGGAGCTGCAGGCACTGGTCCGGGGGCACGATCCGGGGCGGCCGTCGGACGTCGACACCGTGCGCGGCCAGGCCACGGTGGCGCTCACTCCGGGCGAGGTGCAGTCCGTGCACCTGGTCCCGGCCGACCCGCCCGCGGTGCCCGAGGCCGTCGCGGCGGTGCTCGACGCCGACTGGGTGGTGCTCGGCCCCGGCTCCTGGTTCTCCTCGGTGATCCCGCATCTGCTGGTGCCGGAACTGCTCGACGCGCTGCTGGAGACCAAGGCCCGCCGGGTCCTCTCGCTCAACCTCGCGCCGCAACCCGGCGAAACAGAAGGCTTCTCCCCGCAGCGTCATTTGGAGGTTTTGGCCCGACACGCCCCTAAACTCGCCCTGGACGTGGTGCTGGCCGATCAGGCAGCCGTGCGTGACCCGGAGTCCCTCAGCGATGCCGCCAAGGGGTTCGGGGCCACGGTCCAGCTGGCTCCGGTCGCCGCGCCCGACGGTTCCCCCAGGCACGACCCGGAGCTGTTGGCAGCCGCGTACGACCGTATTTTCCGGATGCATGGAAGGATCGGCCCATGGCGATGACGGCAGCGGTGAAGGACGAAGTCTCCCGGCTCCCCGTCACCCGGACCTGCTGCAGAAAGGCAGAGGTCTCGGCGATTCTCCGGTTCGCGGGCGGGCTGCACCTGGTCAGCGGCCGCATCGTGATCGAGGCGGAGCTGGACACCGCGATGGCGGCACGGCGGCTCAAGAAGGACATCCTGGAGATCTTCGGGCACAGCTCCGAGCTCATGGTGATGGCCGCGGGCGGGCTGCGGCGCGGCTCCCGGTACGTCGTACGCGTAGTGGCGGGCGGTGACCAGCTGGCGCGCCAGACGGGTCTGGTCGACGGCCGGGGACGCCCGATCAGGGGCCTGCCGCCGCAGGTCGTCTCGGGCGCCACCTGTGACGCCGAGGCTGCCTGGCGCGGCGCGTTCCTGGCCCACGGCTCGCTCACCGAGCCGGGCCGCTCGTCCTCACTGGAGGTGACCTGTCCGGGCCCGGAGGCCGCCCTCGCGCTGGTCGGCGCCGCACGTCGGCTCTCCATCGCGGCCAAGGCCCGCGAGGTACGCGGCGTGGACCGCGTGGTCGTACGGGACGGCGACGCGATCGGCGCGCTGCTGACCCGGCTCGGCGCCCACGAGTCCGTACTGGCCTGGGAGGAGCGGCGGATGCGCCGCGAGGTGCGGGCCACCGCCAACCGCCTGGCCAACTTCGACGACGCCAACCTGCGCCGCTCGGCGCGGGCCGCGGTCGCCGCCGGGGCCCGCGTGCAGCGCGCCCTGGAGATCCTCGGCGACGAGGTGCCCGAGCACCTGGCCGCGGCCGGCCGGCTGCGTATGGAGCACAAGCAGGCCTCGCTTGAGGAGCTGGGCGCGCTCGCCGACCCGCCGCTGACCAAGGACGCGGTCGCCGGGCGGATCAGGCGGCTGCTGGCCATGGCCGACAAGCGGGCTCAGGACCTCGGGATTCCGGGCACGGAGTCCAACCTCTCCGATGAGATGGCCGACAACATGGTCGGCTGAGCACCCCGCGGCTCCCGTCCTCCCGTCCTCCCGTCCTGCGCATCCCACCCGTAGTCCCTGACGTGAGGCGCCCGGAACCGTCCGGGCGCCCGCGGACGCCCCGAGAGGTTCTGTCCCGGTCGGCCATATTGACATGATCATGGAGTGTCATGAGCCTGGCGTCTGTGCACAACAGTGCCGGACAACTGCAAGGGGGGCTCATGAGACGACACCGAGCTAGAGCGATCCTCGCCACCAGCGCCTTACTGCTCGCGGGACTGGTCACCGCACCGATGGCCGAGGCCCGGCAGGCGCCCGCCGACAAGGCCGCGGACGCCGCCGACGCGATCAAGGTCTTTGAGGCCGACATCACCAGAGAGCAGATTCCCCTGCTCAGCGCGGCCGGACAGGACATCCACGAACTCGCCGAACAGCCACCCGCACGCGGCACCGCGCGCGTGGAGCTCTATCTCACCGACGCCCAGGCCGCCCGGCTCCGGAGCAAGGGCGTCGACCTCGCCGAACGCCGGGTGTCCGCGGCGGCCGAGCGCAGACTCGCGGCTCGGGGCGACGGCGTCTTCCGTCCGTACTCCGGTAAGGGCGGTCTGAAGGAGGAGATCGTCAAGACCGGCCAGGCCCACCCGGACCTGACCAAGGTCGTCTCGATCGGCAAGAGCGTCCAGGGCCAGGACATCCTGGCGCTCAAGGTCTCCAAGAGGGCCAAGAAGACCAGGGACGGGTCAAAGCCCTCGGTGCTGTATCTCTCCAGCCAGCACGCGCGCGAGTGGATCACGCCCGAGATGACCCGCCGCCTGATGCACCACTACCTGGACGGCTACGGCAAGGACCAGCGGATCACTCGGCTCGTCGACTCCACCGAACTGTGGTTCGTCCTGAGCGCCAACCCCGACGGCTACGACTTCACCCACGCGCCCGACGGCGACCGTCAGTGGCGCAAGAACCTCCGCGACATCAACGGCGACGGCAAGATCACCAGCGGCGACGGCGTCGACCTCAACCGCAACTTCGCCTACAAGTGGGGGTACGACAACGAGGGCTCGTCCGCTGCCCCGGCCTCCGAGACCTACCGGGGCGCGGCGCCCATGTCGGAGCCCGAGACCAAGGCGATGGACCGCTTCCAGAAGCGGATCGGCTTCGAGTACGCGATCAACTACCACTCGGCCGCCGAACTGATCCTCTACGGGGTCGGCTGGCAGGTCGCGACCCCGACTCCCGACGACGTCCTGCTCGGGGCGCTCGCCGGGACCCCGGAGAACCCCGCGGTCCCCGGCTACCGCCCGCAGCTGTCCTCCGAGCTCTACGTCACCAACGGCGACTCCGACGGGCACGCGAGCAACGTCAACGGCACCATGATGTTCACCCCGGAGATGTCGACCTGCCGGACCGCCTCCAATGTGGACCCGGACGACGCCTGGGAGCCCCAGGACTGCGCCTCCATCTTCACCTTCCCGGACGACGAGAAGCTGATCCGGCAAGAGGTCACCAAGAACATCCCGTTCGCGCTCGCCGTGGCCGAGACCGCGGCGCACCCCGACCAGCCGTCGTCGCCGGCCGGCGTCGAGGCCCCCGACTTCACGGTCGACGCCTTCGCCACGTCGTACGCCCGCGGCGGCTGGTACGGCCGGGGCGGCGACCAGGAGGTGTCCGTCACCGCGCGCAAGTCGGTCCGTAACAAGCGGCTCAACTACCGGATCGACGGCGGCCGCACGCACCGGGTGAAGCTCAAGGCCTGGCGAGGCGGCGAGACCTTCGGCGGCGACGACAACCACTACTTCGACCAGTACCGGGCCAAGGTCAAGAGAGCCAGGCCGGGCGACGAGGTCGAGGTCTGGTTCACCGGCAACGCCAAGAAGAAGGGCAAGGTGTCCAGCGAGCGCTTCACCTACACCGTCGCCGAGCGCGCCAAGGCGAACACGCTGGTCATCGCCGAGGAAGGCGCCAAGGCGCGGCACGCGCAGAAGTACGTCGACGCGCTCCGGGCGGCCGGCCGCAGCGCGGTCGTCTGGGACGTCGCCACCCAGGGCGCCCCGCACCCGCTCGGCGTGCTCAGCCACTTCCCCGCCGTCGTGCACTACACCGGCGACGCGGCGCCCGGCGGCGGCGCCACACTGGCCCTGCGCGCCTACCTCAACGAGGGCGGCAAACTGATCCAGGCCGGTGAGCGGGCCGGGGGCAATGTGACCGTCGGGCGCGCGAACACCGACGACTTCGCGCAGTACTACCTGGGAGCGTACGAGCGGATCACCGCGCGCGGCGCCGACAGCTTCGCCGGTGACGGGGCCCTGGACGGCGTGCGCGCCCCCCTCGGGGACGCCGCCGGCAACCCGCTGGACGGCGCGGGCCGCTACCGGGTGACGTCGGACAGCCTGCCGCCGTCGGACTTCCCGCAGTTCACCAGCGCGGCCGCGGGTTCCTATCCGGGCGTCGCCAACCCGTACGCGCCGTACACGGGCGAGGGCATGGCGTCGGCCACCCACCGGGACCGCGACTGGCAGCGGCTGACCCGTACCGTCGACCTGACCGGGGTGAGCGCCGCCGACGCCCCCGAGCTCCGGCTCGCGCTCAGCTGGAACATCGAGCCCGGCTACGACCACGGCGTGCTCGAAGCGCGCACCGTGGGCGCCGACGACTGGACCACGCTGCCCGACCAGGGCGGCAGGACCTCGACCGAGGTGCCCACCCAGTGCGAGGCGGGGTTCTTCATGACCGGGCACCCCTTCCTGGGCCGCTATCTCACCCGGACATCGGATGAGTGCACCGCCACGGGCACCAGCGGCGAGTGGAACAGCTTCACCGGCTCGTCCGACGGCTGGTACCAGGTCTCCTTCGATCTGAGCGGGTACGCGGGCGAGAAGGTCGAGCTGGCCCTCAGCTACATCACCGATCCGGGCTTCGGCGGCCGCGGCCTCTTCGCCGACGACGCGCGGCTGGTCATCGGCGGTGAGGAGCGGGAGACCGAGGGCTTCGAGGGGTCGCTCGGCTCCTGGGCCGTCGGGGACGCGCCCCCCGGCAGCCCGGCGACCGCCGGCGACTGGGCCGGCACCGGCGAGCTGCACCAGTCACACGCGGCGGTCACGACGCGTGACAGCGTGCTGCTCGGTTTCGGCCTGGAGCACGTCACCGAGGGCGCTCAGCGCAATGTACTGATCAGTAACGCGCTGAGGTCTTTGCGCCTCTGACTCTCCGTAGTCAGGACCACGGTCCCGGCGGCGCATACGGTGCGGCTCGATGTCACTCACGGGGTCCGGGAGAGGTAGGGTCGGAGTCGGTCGGGGACATCCCATACAGCTCGCCGGCGGACAGACCGGCGTACCAACGAGGAGATCGGTTCGTGACGATCCGCGTAGGCATCAATGGTTTTGGTCGTATCGGCCGCAACTACTTCCGGGCGCTCAAGGAGCAGGGTGCGGACATCGAGGTCGTTGCCGTCAACGACCTGGGCGACACCGCGACCACCGCTCACCTTCTGAAGTACGACACCATCCTCGGCCGCCTCAAGGCCGAGGTGTCGCACACCGCAGACACCATCACCGTCGACGGCCACACCATCAAGGTGCTGTCCGAGCGCAACCCGGCCGACATCCCCTGGGGTGAGCTGGGCGTCGACGTCGTCGTCGAGTCGACCGGCATCTTCACCAAGCGTGAGGACGCCGCCAAGCACCTCGCGGGCGGCGCGAAGAAGGTCCTCATCTCGGCTCCGGCCAAGAACGAGGACATCACGATCGTGATGGGCGTCAACCAGGACCAGTACGACGCGGCCAGCCACCACGTCATCTCCAACGCCTCCTGCACCACCAACTGCGTGGCGCCGATGGCCAAGGTTCTCCTGGAGAACTTCGGCATCGTCAAGGGCATGATGACGACGGTCCACGCCTACACCAACGACCAGCGCATCCTGGACTTCCCGCACTCCGACCTGCGTCGCGCCCGCGCCGCGGCGGAGAACATCATCCCGACCACCACCGGTGCCGCCAAGGCCACCGCCCTGGTGATCCCGGAGCTGGCGGGCAAGCTCGACGGCATCGCGATGCGCGTTCCGGTCCCGACCGGCTCCGTGACCGACCTGGTCATCGAGCTGGAGCGGGAGGTCACCAAGGACGAGGTGAACGCCGCGTTCCAGAAGGCCTCCGAGGGACAGCTCAAGGGCATCCTGGAGTACACCGAGGACCCGATCGTGTCGTCGGACATCGTCAACTGGCCGGCCTCCTGCACCTTCGACTCCGCCCTGACCATGGTCCAGGGCAAGAGCGTCAAGGTCGTCGGCTGGTACGACAACGAGTGGGGATACTCCAACCGGCTCGTCGACCTCACCACCTTCGTCGGCGGCCAGCTCTGACCCACTAGGGCAGGCACCTCGATGTGAGCAACAGGGCTCGGGCAGCGCAACGCCGCGCACACCGAGCCCTGTTGCTTGTGCTTGACGCTTCCAAGGAGTCCACACCCATGAAGACGATCGACGAACTTCTCGCCGAAGGGGTCGCAGGCAAGCGGGTCTTCGTCCGCGCCGACCTCAACGTGCCGCTGGACGGCACCGCCATCACCGACGACGGCCGCATCCGCGCCGTCCAGCCGACGGTGGCCAAGCTCGCCGACGCGGGGGCGCGGGTCATCGTCGCCTCCCACCTGGGCCGCCCCAAGGGCGCCCCGGACCCGGCGTTCTCGCTCGCCCCGGCGGCCGCGCGGCTCGGTGAACTGCTCGGCGCCGACGTGGCGTTCGCGACCGACACGGTCGGCGAGTCGGCCCAGGCCACCGTGGCCGCGCTCACCGACGGCCAGGTCGCCGTCATCGAGAACCTGCGCTTCAACCCCGGCGAGACGTCCAAGGACGACGCCGAGCGCGGCGCCTTCGCGGACCGGCTCGCCGCACTCGCCGACGTCTACGTGGGCGACGGCTTCGGCGCCGTACACCGCAAGCACGCCTCGGTGTTCGACCTCCCGGCGCGCCTCCCGCACGCCGCCGGATTCCTGATCGCCACCGAGGTCGGCGTGCTCAAGAAGCTCACCGAGGACGTCAAGCGCCCGTACGCGGTCGTGCTCGGCGGCGCCAAGGTCTCCGACAAGCTCGGCGTGATCGACCACCTCCTGGAGAGGGCCGACCGCATCCTGATCGGCGGCGGCATGGCGTACACCTTCCTCAAGGCCCAGGGCCACGAGGTCGGCATCTCGCTGCTCCAGGAAGACCAGGTCCCGGCGGTACAGGAGTACCTGCGGCGCGGCAAGGAGCGCGGCGTGGAGTTCGTCCTGCCCGTCGACGTGCTGGTCTCCACCGAGTTCCCGGACCTGAAGACCAAGGCCCCCGCCCACCCCACCACCGTCGCCGCGGACGCCATCCCCGCCGACCAGGAGGGCCTGGACATCGGCCCCGAGACCCGCAAGCTGTACGCGGCCAAGCTCGCCGACGCGGAGACCGTCTTCTGGAACGGCCCGATGGGCGTCTTCGAGCACCCGGACTACGCCGGCGGCACCACGGCGGTCGCCCAGGCCCTGCTTGACTCCCCGGCCTTCACGGTCGTCGGCGGCGGCGACTCCGCCGCGGCCGTGCGCCTGCTGGGCTTCGACGAGAACGCTTTCAGCCACATTTCGACCGGTGGCGGCGCCTCCCTCGAATACCTCGAGGGCAAGACGCTCCCCGGCCTCGCCGCACTGGAGGACTGAGCACCACATGACCACCCGCACCCCGCTCATGGCGGGCAACTGGAAGATGAACCTCAACCACCTCGAGGCCATCGCACACGTCCAGAAGCTCGCCTTCGCGCTCGCCGACAAGGACTACGAGGCCGTCGAGGTCGCCGTACTCCCGCCCTTCACCGACCTGCGCTCCGTGCAGACCCTGGTGGACGGCGACAAGCTCAAGATCAAGTACGGCGCCCAGGACATCTCGGCGCACGACTCCGGCGCCTACACCGGCGAGATCGCGGGCCCGATGCTGTCCAAGCTGAAGTGCACCTATGTGGCCATCGGCCACTCGGAGCGCCGTCAGTACCACGGCGAGAACGACGAGCTCTGCAACGCCAAGGTCAAGGCCGCCTACAAGCACGGGCTGACCCCCATCCTGTGCGTCGGCGAGGGCTTGGACATCCGCAAGGCCGGCCAGCAGGTCCAGTACACGCTGAACCAGCTCGACGGCGCCCTCAGGGATGTCCCGGCCGAGCAGGCCGAGACCATCGTGATCGCCTATGAGCCGGTGTGGGCCATCGGCACCGGCGAGGTCGCCACCCCTGAGGACGCCCAGGAGGTCTGCGGCGCGATCCGCGGCCGCCTCGCCGAGCTGTACTCGCAGGAGCTCGCCGACAAGGTCCGCATCCAGTACGGCGGTTCGGTCAAGTCCGGCAACGTCGCCGCGATCATGGCGCAGCCCGACGTGGACGGCGCGCTGATCGGCGGCGCCGCCCTGGACGCGGACGAGTTCGTCAAGATCGTTCGGTTCCGCGACCAGTGAGTATGCGGTAGCGGCGATACGTCGTACCCTTGCGGGGGCCGGGGCTCTCTGCTGAGCCACGGCCCCCGCGTTTACGCTCTACTCAGTCCGAATAGCTCCGAGGAAGTTGGTCCAGCCGTGGTTATGGGGTTCTCGATCGCCCTGATCGTCTTCAGCCTGCTGCTGATGCTGCTGGTGCTGATGCACAAGGGGAAGGGCGGCGGCCTCTCCGACATGTTCGGCGGCGGAATGCAGTCCTCCGTGGGCGGCTCGTCGGTCGCCGAGCGGAACCTGGACCGGATCACGATCGTGGTCGGTCTGGTGTGGTTCGCCTGCATTGTGGTGCTCGGCCTGCTGATGAAGCTGGACAGCTGACGCTTCCTGCCCTACGGGACGCACGCCCAGCCTTATCATGGGCGTGCGCCCCGAGGCGGAGGGTGTAACTCCGATCCCCGGACGCGCGTTGGGCCTTACGTAGACTTCGGGCAGCCGCGGCCGAGCCGCCGTTGGACGCCGTGTAGCACCGTTACGCAGGGAGTTACGACCGTGGCAAGTGGCAACGCGATCCGTGGAAGCCGGGTCGGAGCGGGGCCGATGGGTGAGGCCGAGCGAGGCGAGTCCGCGCCGCGCCTGCGCATCTCCTTCTGGTGCTCGAACGGGCATGAGACACAGCCGAGCTTCGCCAGCGACGCGCAGGTCCCCGACACCTGGGACTGCCCCCGCTGCGGATTCCCGGCGGGCCAGGACCGGGACAACCCACCGGACCCGCCGCGCACCGAGCCCTACAAGACCCACCTCGCCTACGTACGCGAACGGCGCAGCGACGCGGACGGCGAGGCCATCCTCGCCGAGGCCCTCGCCAAGCTGCGCGGCGAGATCTAGGCCCCACTGAGGCCTTAGCCCTCCTGAGACCCCCTTAGTCCGGCCCGGCCCCCCCCCCCGGGCGGCCCGCCGGGCGGAGGGGGGGCGGTCCCCCACACCCGACGGGGCGGGGGCCCCCCGGAGG